>NZ_UCNJ01000012.1:300000-489059 GCF_900473965.1 Synechococcus sp. UW179A
TCGCCCAGCTAGGTCTCTGCTCGATTTCAGGATCGTGGAATGACCATCTGAACTGGGGCAGGCTGGTTCCCGGATCTCCATTGCCTAAGCCGGAACCTGTCATGCAGAGGCTCGAGCTCGAATCACCACTTTGATGACCTTGACCCATGCCATCGGTCGCCTGAGAGGTGGTCTGCTGATCACCCTGATGCTCCTGTCAGGCTGTGTCAGTGAAAAACCCGCGTCTACGGTTCAGTCGCCACCCTTCGTGTTTCGATCCCTGAAACTCGAACAGAAGACCAAGCAAGGACTGATGGACTGGAGTCTGAACAGTCCTGAAGCTCGCTATGAGCTCAATCGTCGTCTTGTTCGTGCCCGCCAGCCTGTCGGTGTTCTCTACCGGAAGGGAAAACCATCATTCAGGGTGCAGTCGGATCTTGCTCTTGTCGTCAACGATGGCGAACAGATTCTGCTTGAGGGTGATGTCAGGCTGCAGCAACTCAATGGCTCCAAGCTTCTGATTCAGGGAGACCGTCTGCGTTGGCGTCCGCAGCAGGGGATTTTGCTCATTGAGCAGCGTCCAAGAGCTACTGACAAGGAGTCTCGAATCAGTGCCACTGAAGCGCAGCTTCTCCAGACCACCAACGACTTGACTCTCAAGGGTGTCGTCAAGCTTGAGCGTTGGTCTAAGGACTCCGATCCATCCAAACCGGATACGACACTTCAAACCGGGCTCGCCCAGTGGAATCTCGATTCCGGCGTGTTGAATGCCGAGGGTCCTGTTCTGGCACAGCGACGCGACCAGGAAGGAACAGTGCTTGAGCAGCTTCAGGGCATGAGTCTTCAGGGCAACACGCAAGCAGGTGACCTGATGGTGATGGCTCCGGTCGTTGTTCAGATGCCACGTCAGAAGGGGATTCTCAAGGCTCAGGACACCACGTGGAATTTCCGAACACAGATTGTGCGCAGCGATCAACCCTTCGAAGCGGAACTGGATCGCACCAGGATCTTTGGCAAAGCTTTTCAGGCTGAGCTGGAGGACAACACGGTTGTGATCAATGGTGATTGCAGGATTGAACAGCCGGGAGAATCGCTCGATGCGACCACCTGTCGCTGGAACTGGGAGACTGAGGACGTCCTTGCTGAGGGGAATGTGCTGTTAAAACGTGACGCCAACGATCAGTTGACCCGTGCCAGCAAGCTGGCGGGTCAGGTTGGCGAAAAAGGCAGGATCACCTTTACAGCTCCAGGTGGGAAGGTGGAATCCCAGGTCAGATTCCCTTCGGATCAGTCTGAGGATCAGAGTCCCCGACCACGGAAATCAGCTCCAGTTGAGTTCTGAGTCGTTCTGCCCAACCCGCCAGCCAGCGTTCATCCGAGCGGGTGAAGCATCGCTCTGACCAGCCACCAAGCACAATCCACCCCCGTTCTCCAAGCGGTTGAACCATCACCGCCGGCAGACCTGGTAGAACAGCATCAAATTCCTGACGGCCAGGGTATAAAGCAGTTCTGACCAGTGACACGAGGGCCTGCCGCTCAGTACTGCGGCGACAGATGTCACCCGGAGAGAACGGATCCTTGGTGATCAGCCCACGCCTGAGCAGCACTGTCTGGTCCCAGTTCACGAGGATCGTGGCGGCCGAGGTTGCTGTCAGAAACTGGTGGCTTCCCCAGGCCAGTTCAGTGCGCACACTTTCGGATAATCCGGCGGTGATCTCGAGACCCTGTTCGCCCTCAAGCTTGACTGCCTTGGGATTGCGCGGAATAGCCCGGGTCCAGAGCACCGCAACAAGCATCAAACCAACCGACGCCATCCCGGACAGGACTTCTGCTCGTTGCAAAGCGGGCGTGAGCGTCCCTGCAGTCACAGCATTGAAGATGGCGAGCCCCAGCACCAGCAGTCCGGAGATCAGGCAGAGTCGCGCGGAGCCTGGCATGGTCTCGAGAGTCCTGCGGTCAGAAGAGCTCACTCTTGCTCAAATGGGGCAGCACTGACCAGTGGTGATGACGGACGCAGAAGCTTTTGCCTCGATCGCCCTCGCTGCGGTGGCTTGCGACGGCACCCTTGGTCGTGAGGAAGCCCATGCCCTGCGACGATCACTGGAGTACCGCACTCCCTACAAAGATCGAACGGAACAGGAGATGGGTGCCCTGTTCGATCGGCTTCTGGTCACGCTCCGCGAACAGGGGGTGAACCAATTGGTCACTGAGGCACTGCCGGCCCTGACCCCTATCCAGCAGGAGACGGCATTGGCTGTGGCTGTTCAACTCACCCATGCCGATAGGGATGTTTCAGCTGCAGAACAGTCGTTCCTCAACCAACTCTGCGATCGTCTATCGCTTCCTGATGGCCGTGCTGTTGCTGTAATGGAGGCGATCACGGCCTTACATCGCGACAGCCTTTCCACCTGAAGGCAGACTGGCAGCCTCAATGCCCATGACCATGAAGCGTCTGAACCACCTCGTCGGAGGGATTCTGTCTGCTGTGTTCTGTCTTTTGCTCGCGGTTCCAGCGGCGCTGGCAGTCTCTGCTCAGGATTTTCCGCCGGCTCTGCCCGATGAAGTCGTGTTGGATTCAGCGGATGTGCTGAGCAGAGCCAGCAGGAATGAAATCAGTACACGTTTGCAGGAACTTAATCAGTTCCATGTCGATGCCCGTTTGGTGACATTGCGACGACTCGACTACGGACTCAGTCTTTCCGGTTTTGGTGACGAGCTTCTGGATCGCTGGGGGCAGGAATCCAACCTGACTGACCATCCACTGCTGATCTTCCTCGAGGAAACACAGAGCAAGCAGGCGACAGTTGTTGCGGCTAAGGAGTTGCTTGAACAATTGCCAGAGTCCCTGTTGCGCAGTACGGGACGGACGACCATGAGTCAGCCGTTACGCGATGGGGATCGCTTTCGACAGGCCACCCTCGACGGAGTCAGCCGAATCGAAATTGTTCTCAATGGGGGAGAGGATCCTGGTCCACCAGTGCAGCTGGAACGCACCTCGCTCCCCTCAAATATTCCTACCGCTGAGGAGACTGAAGACAGCAACGCCTTCACATGGGTTGTCGTTCTTCTAGTCGTCGGCACCATAGTACCTATGGCGACCTGGTGGATTTTCTCCAGCTAACGACACGATGGCAGGACGTAACTGGCTTGGGACCTTCGGCGGAACCAAATCTTTCAATGCAAATTCAGAACTGGATCGTGGTTACGAAGCCGCGCTTCTGATTCAAAGTCTCGAGCTTGAATATTACGGTGACCGCCCAATTCGTCCAGATCTTGAACTCTCCGTCCCAGCAACTGTTCAGGCCACGATCCTTCGTAAGTTCAGGGCCGCCATTAACGTCTGTCGCTCATCACTCGATAAACTTGAGTATCAACGTGCACAGTTTGACACCCAGGAACTTAGACAGCTTCAACTGATTGAAAGCGTTGTCAATCGCTATAGCCCCAGGCGTTCAGCATCAGCGCCAACGATCAGTCGAGCACCTGATCCGCTTCCACGCTCCTTACTAGGCATCTTCGACACGTTGCGTCGACAACTCAATCCTGCGGCGGAAGCGACGCTTGTGGCAGGTTTCCGACGTCGCAGGGATTCAACACTGATCTCCCTGAAGGTGCTGCTTCTGTTGATTCTTGTGCCGTTGTTAGTTCAACAGGTCAGCCGCACTTACATCATCAGCCCAGCGGTTGATCACTTCGCTCCAGATCTTCCTTTTCTGAGCTATCCAAAGCCTCAGCTCGAGGAACAGGCCGTTGAAAAACTAAGGGTCTTCAAGGCTGAAATTGAATTTGATGCTCTCCTGCGCGGTGATTCCATTCCAACTCAGGAGGAACTTCAGCAGAAACTCTCTGCTAAAGCCGAAGAATTAAAAGAAGAGGCTGATTCAGAAAGCACCCATGCAGTGAAAAACGTCTTAGCTGATCTTGCAGCAACTGTGGCATTCGTTGTTGTTTGTTTGTTCAGTCGCGAAGAGCTGAGAGTGCTGCGTGGATTCTTTGATGAAGCGGTTTACGGACTCAGTGATTCAGCCAAGGCTTTTGCCATCATTCTATTCACCGATATTTTTGTTGGGTTCCACAGTCCTGAGGGATGGACGGTTCTTTTGGATGGAATCGCCAATCACTTTGGCTTCCCAGCAAGAGAAAATTTCATCCTTCTCTTCATTGCCACGTTCCCAGTCATCCTTGCCACCATTTTCAAGTATTGGATCTTCCGTTATCTCAATCGTGTCAGTCCGTCCTCTGTTGCCACACTGCGCGGCATGAACGGAGGTGGTTAAGCCTTTAGATGGACTTGTGCTCGTCACCGGTCCAAGCCGTGGTGGCAAAAGCCGCTGGGCCGAACATCTCGTTGCTGAACACAGTCCTGTCAGTTACGTAGCGACTTCCGATGCACGACCGGATGACAGTGCATGGCAGCAGAGAATTCGCCTTCATCGTGAACGGCGACCCTCTGACTGGGAGGTGATTGAAAGTGGAGCTGATCTGTCGATGGCTCTGAACAGCATTCCCACCCATCACACCGTTTTGGTTGATGCTCTGGGAGCATTTACCGCGTGGCATCTTGAAGCGTCTCCCAATGACTGGGCGCAGCTTGAAGCAGATTTGATCAAAAGCGTTCAGGAGCGACAACGACCCGTTGTTTTGGTGATTGAGGAGACAGGCTGGGGAGTAGTGCCAGTAACAGCCATTGGCGGACGATTTCGTGATCGTCAAGGCCGGCTCGCTCAACAACTGGAAACCATCGCCTCCGCAAGTTGGCTCGTTATCCAAGGAAGGGCTCTTGATCTTCATGCCCTTGGATCTGCCGTACCCCAGGAATGACTCTGGCTTCCACACCATTGAGGGTTGCGCTGTTTGAACCCAGGATCCCCCCCAACACCGGGAGTATCGCGCGGACATGTGCAGCCTTCGGTTTACCTCTTGCCTTGATCGAGCCACTCGGTTTTTCGATTGATGACCGCCATCTCAAACGTGCTGGGCTGGATTACTGGCCTTTTGTGGATCTCTCCGTCCACAAGGATTTTGACCATTTCCTGAACAGCCTTCCTCAGCCGTCACGGTTGATTGGTTGCAGCCGTCGCGGTGGGCAGACTCTTCAGACCCTCCGTTTTCAACAGGGCGATGTTCTCTTGTTCGGACGAGAGGATCTCGGACTACCTGATCCGATCAGGGCTCAGTGCGATCAAATTGCCACCATTCCGATGCCATGCAGCGCGGCGGAGGATGGCCGTGGAGGTGTTCGCAGTCTGAACCTGTCGGTCGCCTGCGGAATCGTTAGTTATCACGCAGGATGGCAGCTTCAGTTGTGGTAATTGCAGATCTGCCACGAAAGCCCTTGCGATGTTGTGTTCCACTCGCTACTTTCAGCCGATCCCGGGTTGTGGCGGCTCCATCGGGAATGACCCTCAAGCATGCCTGAATGAAGCCCCTCTTCTTAGCTGTTACCGCGATCACTTCCAGCAGTGCGCTGTTCGCGGTTTCACAGCTTTCAGGGTATGCCGACTCCGACCACTACAGCCCACAACAGCTCCTCTCCGCTTTGCCCAACGTCAACCCTTTGATTTGGGTTGAGCTTGCAGCAGATAGCGATCTGAGTGTGATTGCCAGAGAGCTTGATCTCTCTTTAAACGAACTTTCAGAACTGAACGAACAGTCAGCTGGAGCCATTCTTAGAGAAGGTACCTGGCTGGTTCTACCTGAAGCTAGTCGTGGTGATGTTGCTGACTCATCTCGATTTGTGCCTGGATCACTGCGCACCAACGCCCCTCTCAGTTCGCCACCTACTCCTAAAGACGTCGTCGAGATCAAATCAGATCAATCCCTGTCGTCTTTCGTCAGGGACCATGGCATCACTCTTCAGCAATTGAGGGATCTAAATCCTGGAGTTCAGCTCTCCAAAATGTTGGTTACAGGTAGCAAAGTCAGGGTTGCCCAAGCGCGTCCTTTGCTGGGAATGCGTCCTCTGAGATCAGGGGGCGCGAGCTGGCCCGATCTTCCTCGCTTTTCAGGATCTGACGGCTTTCACGCTTCCCAGACTTTTATCTGGCCTACTAAAGGTGTTTTCACTTCCGGTTATGGATGGAGATGGGGTCGGATGCATAAGGGCATCGATATCGCCAACAATGTTGGCACTCCTATTTTTGCTGCCAAGGATGGTTTGATCGCCTTTGCTGGTTGGAGCAGTGGTTACGGCTATCTCGTTGAAATGTCTCACGCCGACGGTTCGTCCACTCGCTATGCACACAACAGCCGTCTGCTGGTTAGAAAGGGTCAGATGGTCCCGCAGGGCTCCCGTATTTCATTGATGGGGAGCACCGGCCGTAGTACAGGCCCCCACCTTCATTTTGAAATTCGTCGTCCAGGTGGCGCCGCTCTGGATCCAATGGCCATGCTTCCCGCACGCCGCATCTGAACCCTACATCGAACTATTTGTTTTTCTAGAACTTCAAATTAATGCCAATATTACCTATTGAATAATCAACAAGTTGTTCAGTAGATTTGTTTTTAAATGAATGTCAGAGGAGAGACTTGAACTCTCGACCTCAGGGTTATGAATCCTGTGCTCTAACCAGCTGAGCTACTCTGACGAAAGGCCCTCAGGCCAGTCACCATCATACATCTTGAGATGTCCTGAAGTACTAGCGCATCTCGATGGCGTTGAGACGTTCTCTGAAGGATTTCGGTGATGGCTGCGCTGTTCCCTCATCATCCGTCAAAGTCACATGACCTTCGGGAATCGCATTGGGACGTCGTTGTTGCCTAACTGGTTGGCCACGGTGCGGCCGAGCTTTGAGCAACAGTGCCCTTGTTATTGGATCACGTTCTAGAGGTTGGCTGCTCAGCTCACTACGCACCTGATTCAGAAGTCGGAAATGACCGGTGCTGCTGAATTTTCGGAGAAGTGCTGGATCCCAGCTCATGGATGAGTGAATCATCTCTCGATAATAAGAGTTGGGCGTGCTCAGACAGAAGCCCAGTCTTGCCGCAGTCTCTAGGTCAGCCGTGATAACTTGTCGCGAGCATTAGGAAGTCGGAACGACTACGACCTAGGCCAGTTCACTTCCTTGCCAAACCTCGCATCACCAACATGTCTTCGCTGCGCGTGGGCCAAAAGGCCCCCGATTTCACTGCAACAGCAGTGGTTGACCAGGAGTTTAAGGAAATTGCTCTCTCGCAGTATCGCGGCAAGTACGTCGTGCTGTTCTTTTATCCGTTGGATTTCACCTTTGTGTGTCCCACTGAGATCACCGCATTCAGTGATCGCTACTCAGATTTCTCCTCCAAAAACACGGAAGTGCTAGGTGTTTCAGTCGACAGTCAATTTAGCCACCTTGCATGGATCCAGAGTCCTAGGAACCAGGGTGGACTTGGTGATATCAATTATCCCCTAGTGGCAGATCTAAAGAAAGAGATTGCCACTGCCTACAACGTGCTCGATGAAGCCGAAGGTGTAGCACTGCGTGGATTATTCATCATTGATCCAGAGGGTGTGATTATGCATTCAACCATCAACAATCTTCCTGTTGGCCGAAACGTTGATGAGACTCTGCGTGTTCTTCTGGCCTTCCAGTACGTTCAGTCCAACCCAGATGAGGTTTGCCCTGCAAACTGGACTCCAGGAGAAAAGACCATGAAGCCTGACCCCGTTGGCAGCAAAGAATTCTTCGCTGCGATCAACTGAATTCACACAATACCCTTTGATGTCTTAAAGGTCCGCTTAAAGCGGACCTTTTTTATGGTATTTCGTCTCCTTCCTGCCTTTGCTTATCGAGGAGTGACTGCAAGCCATTATCCAAATCAGCAGCCATTGCGACGCGGCGTCCATCGCTTACCACGATTCTGGTCAGTGTCGGCAGCCCTCCCTGCTGAGCTCGTAGATAAATCGGTTCCACGTACAAAAGCGAATCACCAACAGGAACAACCAGTAGATTTCCTTGCACAACTTGCGAGCCTGCCCGATCCCAGAGAGCGAATTGTTGACTGATTTCAGGATTTTGATTGATCAGTGCTTGAACCTGTTCGGGACCAAAAATTGGAACATCGCTAGGGAATCGAAGGAGAGTAAGTTCTCCATAATGCTCACCATCATTGCGTGCAGCTAACCAGGCTGACAGATTGGGACGTGCTAGTGGAGTGAGAGGTTGAAGCAAAAGAAACTCTGAATTCTGACTCGATTTGATTTGAGCAGTGATTCGGTACGGAGCTACAGGAATCTGATTTTTTCCGTACAACTCCATCGGTACTTGCCAGACATCGTCTCCGCTGTAAAAAATTCGAGGATTTGTAACGTGGTAACGAAGTAGTTGCTGCACTTGCAATTCAAACTGTGCTTTAGGGACCATCATGTGTCGTCTCAGGTTGCTAGGCATCTCTTCCAGAGATTCAAACAGCGAAGGGAAAACCTTTGCCCAACCTTGAATGATTGGATCATTCGGTTCATTGATATAAAGATGAACTTTGCCGTTATAGGCATCAACCACTGCTTTGACGGAATTGCGGAGATACCGCAAAGGTCGACCATCAGGAAGCGTTGCTGCGTAGGGAACTGTTCTAGATGAAGTGAACCCATCAACAATCCAGTATTGGTGTTGGTTTTGCTGATAGCTACTGGATGCATCATCAATGGGAACGGAGACAAGATAAGGGTCTCCCATTAGATCAAGAAATGGTGCAAGAGTTTTGACTCTTGCTTTGACATCACGACGCAGGAGTAATCGAGACTCAGTTGTTAGAGCTCCCGTATTTAGAAAGCGAGGATCAGCAAGATACGTTGCAGCGGTAATTCTTTGCCATAGATGCTCAAGCGAAACACCGGCTGAGCCTGAGTAATGGTTGTAGGTATTGTCATCACCCTCGGGGTAATCAAATTCCTCGATGCGTGTTGGTGCTACTGCATAGGGCGAATGGAGTGCTCCAAAGTAAAGTGCGGCTCGGCCTATCGGTACTTCACGCTCAACATCTTCCTTGGTAATACCCAGCGACTCATTTCCTTGAATTTGTGTGGATTGCCCCAGGTCGCTGATGAAGTAAGCCGGGAGACCATCAGGTTCACTTGTATTAACAGGATTCAGTGTGAAGCCAAAACCATGAGTGAACACAAAATGACGATTCTGCCAAGTTCGCGAACGCTTAGGAAGTGAAGCTTGATCCAATTCGCGTGCTGAAATAATCACCTGTTGATTTTCATTGCTTTCTTCATTGAGCGGATACCGATCAACGGAGGCATTCGCGAATTGGTAGTAAACCCTTAGTTGCTGCAGCTGACGATTGGTGTCCAGCATTGGTTGACTGTCCCAGAGCCTGATGTTTTGCAGCGTGCTTGCTCCTTTGACCAGGTCCTGCTCACTGATCTCTTGAGTTGGCGTGCTGCCCCGGGCCCTGATGGAATCCAGTTGATAGGCCTGACGTGTTGCAGAGATTGAGCGACTGATATAAGGAGTTTCGATTTGTAGTTCTTTTGGCCGGACGACTATCCACTGAACAATTGGAGAAAGCAGCAGTTCCGCGAGGACGGCGACTAAAGCAAGTGTGAACAGTGCTGTTCTCAGCCGTCGTCGCGGTTGTTGTCTTGCTCCCGGCCATGGCAGGAATGTGCAGGCCATCAGCACCAGCAGAAGCGCCACGCACTGACGCAAAGGCAGCCGCAAATGGATATCAAGCCAGCCTGCACCAGCAACCAATCCGCTCTGGGTCCAGAGCAGTTGATGACGTACAAGCCATGTGAGTGCAGCCAGCACAAGCAGCAGCAGGGCTAGTGCAGGTCGTAACAACGCTCGTTCCTGTTTGTTCCAGCCTGGAAAGCCCCAGTCACTCAGGCAGGGAGAGCGGGTCAAGCGAGCCCAGGCCGAGGTGCTTAGGGTCAGCAGGATCTGCAGCAACAACAGCTCAAGGAGCAGCGCGATTGCTGAAAAGCGACCTAATCCGAAACTGAGATCTGCGCCCAGCAGTGGATCCATCGTTCCTGCATCAGGGATTGTGATGGCTAGTGCCCAGAGGCCCCAGCTGCGACCCGCCACAACACAGATGCAAAGGCTTCCGTAAAGGAAGGAGAGGTTGATGCGTCCCCTGCGTCCAAGGCCAATCGTGATCAGCAGGATCAGCAGAACGCTGATGATTAGAACGGTCCATTCCGGTTGAAACGGAACACTCCACCAGTGGGCTAAGAGAAAAGGCTGCTTCCAAGCCAGCCAGGCAAGCCGAGTTGTGATGCCAAGAACGCTCAGAAGGACTGTCAGGCAGGCGAGCAATGAAATGGAATAGACGCCCCCTCGCAATGCGGGGATCTCACCACGTGGTGTAGGGACATAGGCCAGCATCCATCGGTGTCGCCACCAGGCGGAGATCAGCACCAGCAACAGCGCAAAACCAGCTCCGAGGATTTGAAAGCCGAGTCGCTCGACGTAGATCCCCTCGTGCCCGAACTGGGAAAACCACGACCACTCAACCTGAAGCCTGGCGAACAGCCAGAAAGCTGGAAACACCAGCAGCAGCCACGCCGCTGATGGACGCAATAGGGAGGAAAGTCCCCGTTTGAGCAGGCTCAAGCCCCAGCCGGCAACTGATCCAGGCTAGAGCTCCTGGTGGGTACGTCGATACCTGCAAGAACGTGAAAACGATCAGACTGCAAGGTCTCTTCCTCAATGAGTGCCTCGACAAGACGATCCATCAGCTGCCTCCTTGATTTGAGTAGGTCAATGGCCTGCTGCAGTGCTTCTTGAGCCAAGGCACGCACGCGACGATCAATTTCTCGACCGGTGCTTTCGGCATAGGACTGCCTGGTGTTGACCAGATCTCGTCCAAGGAAAACTTCCTGATCTTGGCCTTCAAGAGCAACGGGGCCCAGATCAGAAAATCCGAAACGCGTCACCATTTCTCTCGCAAGCTGGGACACCATCTGGAGATCGCCGCTGGCTCCCTGTGTTACTTCAGAGTCTCCGAAAACCACAATCTCTGCTGCACGACCCCCTAAGGCCGTCACCAGTCGTGCTCTCAGATAGGCACGTGTCACGAGGCCGGAGTCAATGATTTCCTCGTCAGGAAAGAAACGGGTGAACCCTCCCACACCACCACTGCGTGGCAGCAAAGTAACTTTGTCGACCGGGTCGGCATGGGGAGTCAATGCCGCCACCAATGCATGGCCGATTTCGTGATAAGCGATCAAACGCTTCTTTGCTCCGTCTTGGAGTGGGGCTGCAGTGAGGCCCATGGTGATGCGCTCCAGTGCTTCCTCAAGTTCTTTGTTTCCGAGAAACGATGCTTCATGTCGCGCGGTGAGAATGGCTGCTTCGTTGAGAAGATTTGCCAGATCTGCGCCTGAAAAGCCAGGTGTTCTGCTTGCCCAGTCAGCGAGGGAAACCTCATCTGACAAGGGTCGTGTTCTTGCATGAACAGCGAGTATCGATTCGCGACCGCGGCGATCGGGAAGACCTACCTGAATGCGTCGGTCGAACCGTCCTGGACGCATCAGTGCCGTGTCCAGAACATCAGGACGGTTCGTAGCTGCTAGGAGGATGACCCCGGAGTTATCGGCGAATCCATCCATTTCGGTCAGCAACTGATTCAGTGTTTGCTCCCGTTCATCGTTTCCACCACCAATGCCCGCACCTCTTTGGCGACCGACAGCGTCGATTTCATCGATAAACACGATGCAGGGAGCTTTTTCCTTGGCCTTTCGGAATAGATCTCTCACCCTGCTGGCTCCGACCCCTACAAACAATTCAACGAATTCAGAGGCTGCGATAGAGAAAAAGGGAACACCGGCTTCACCTGCGATCGCTTTGGCAAGAAGAGTTTTTCCGGTTCCGGGAGGGCCGATCAACAGAACACCTCGAGGTATTCGGGCTCCAAGCTTGATGAAGGTCTCCGGCTGTTTCAGAAAGGTGACTACTTCCTGCAGCTCTTCTTTGGCCTCACCGATCCCTGCGACGTCTTCAAAGCGAACCGTAATTTCATCCTGAGGGCTGGTTCTCGCCTGGCTACGTCCAAACCCCATCGCCTTGTTGGCAGCCTGCGCAGAACGTCGCAAAAGCAACGACAGGCCGACAACGATCAAAACGATCAGAGCGAGATTTCCAGCGAGTCCGGCCAGTGCCTGCTCCTGACGGACATCCTTGACATTCAGTGGTGTGCCCGATGCTTCGGCGACTCTGAGGATCTGCTGATCATTCGCCAGTACAGGAACTGTGATCTCCTTCCCATCGAGGTAGGTGACAATCACCTGCCGGCGGCCAGGGACCAACACCAGTTCCTTGACGGAGCCGGACGAAATTTCTTTCAGCAGGGTGCTGTAACTCACATCCGGTTGCCTTTGAAACAGGGCAAACGGACTCTTCTGTGGCTCCTCAGGCTTTGACTTGGGCGCTGGAGTTCCCTGTTCTGACTGGGTCGGCTGCTCTGAACTCACACCGCTGATGCGTTGTACAAAGACTAGCGATTTGACGAGTGGCCTCTCCGAAGTAGATCATGGCTGTTTGGCAGTGAAGCGCCCGCGATGGCCGTCCCGAAGAAGAAAACCTCAAAAAGCAAGCGCAACCAGCGTCATGCTGTCTGGAAGGCCAAGGCTGCTACTGCGGCTCAACGTGCTCTCTCCATCGGCAAGTCTGTGCTGAGTGGTCGGGCTCAGGGCTTCGTTTATCCCGTTGCTGAAGAAGAAGAAGCTGAAAGCTGAGACTTCATCACATGGATCTCACGCACATCGCGTGATGCCGTGAGATCCATCACTGCACTACTCAGGGAAAGGTTTCTTAACCAGCTTGGTGGCAGTGCAGCAAGCACCATGCGGTTGAAGTCGGAAAGGTCACTCGTGCGGTAGCCGACACCACTTTGCTGTTCCAATGTGGCTAGTTGTTGCTGCTTCCATCGAGAAGACAGGTCACTACGAACGGCCCGCAAATGCCAGAGATCATCAAGGAGTGTCCAGATCTCCTGATAGTCAGCGAGTAAAGAAACGGCTCTGGAGCGCCATGTAAGCTCCAGCTCTGACAGATCTTCAACGATTTCAGTTTCAATCGAGGGGAGCGGGGATACCCCCAGAAACCACCCCTCTATCAGCACCACTTGTGGTCGTGAACTTGAAGTTCCGAATCGGTCTCCCCGGCCATTGCGAAGTGACTTGTCAAAGCGTGGAGAGGTGATCTGCCCGCTTGTTTTCCAATCATCTAGTGATTGCAGCAGCCCTTCAATGTCATGGCTGCCAGGAAGAGCTCTCGGAACAGACCAGGGATTGCCCTGCATGCTTCTCTCCAGCTGCTCCGCAGGCCAGTAGAAATCATCAAGCGAAAGATGTTCAACTGGCCATCCCAGTTGTTGTGACGCCGATTTAACCCAGCTGCACAGGGTTGATTTACCGCAACCAGGTAGGGCGCTAACACCGAGAATCACAGGCTCTCCATGACGCAGAGCCAACTCAACTCGGCTCAGCAATGGCAGACCAACGAAGGCGATCCAGCCGTCAACAACTGGCACGGACCATTGATTTCTGGCCAGATTGAGACCGCCAACCCGCTCCCATCGATGCCACCAATCATCAACGTTGGACCAATCGAGGCGTTCAAGTAAAGACAGGAGCCCGTTAGGGATCCGCTGGGGCACTGAATTAATTTGGCGATCAGGATCCAAGCTTGTAAGCCTCAAGCACCACGGCATAGACCGTGCCGATGCGCAAATTGTCGAGGGCTAGCCATGGGAGTGGCCATGGGCCAGGACGTACTTTGCTGCGCAGACGAACCATCAGTTCAATGATGAGCACCATGACCAGCACCGCTACAGGACGGTTCTGACCGGACCTCTGAAACCAGATCATCGTCACGTTGCTGCCGATGATGAAGCCAAACAGCAGAGCAAGAACCCCCACACTGCGTCGTCTCCACGGACCAATCAGGGTCTGGTTCAATAGCCTGCCGATCCGCCGCTGCAACTGGTCGTAGCGAGTGGCCTGAAGGGTCATCGCGAGGGGGCTGAAAGTAGCAACTCCAGATACTCCAGCGTGATCAGACCTCCTGCACAAGGGGGTCCACTGAAGATTCTTGCCTTCTGGTCATCCTCTCCGAGCTGATCGATCACAGCAGAAGCATGTTGCTGACTGTTTTCAAGCTCTTTATCCCATGGGGATGGGGTCAGCACACAGCGCAGACCCGCTGCACGGGCTGAGAGGAGTCCAGGAGTGGAATCCTCAAAAACCACAACAGTGGCACGATCTGATTCACTGCGTTCAAGTGCCAGTTGATAAGGGTCTGGATGCGGTTTGTGCCTCTCCACATCATCGGCAGTCACCATTCCCTGAAAAATATCGGTTAGCTCGCTTGGAAAAGACTCGAGTAAGGCAAGAACCGAAGCTTCTCCGCTGCTGGTCACAATCCACTGCTGCACATCGGCTTTGTTGATTTCCTGCAGAAGTCGACTGACTCCAGGGCGCAAAGTGATGGCTCCAGAGGAAACGACCTTGAGATAGTTCTGTTGTTTTGATTGACGTAATCGGTCCAGGAATGCAGCATCAAGCGTGTCTCCCAATCGCTCTGCATAAAACTGCATTCGCTGCCGTCCACCGGGAATGCTCAGCAATTCGGAGTAAAGCTCCTCATTCCAGTTCCAGCTGAGGCCACAGTCTGAGAAAGCCTGATTGAAAGCATGGCGATGGCCATTCAGCTCGGTGTCAGCAAGCGTTCCATCCACATCCCAGAAAACAGCCTGCAAACGGGTCATGTCGGAGATCCGATCGGGCACCAGCTTGACCGATCGCTTTTGAGGCGATGAAGCCCCACAATGCAGCTATTAATCTCCTTTGGCATGGTGGCGGGCGCCCGGGATCAGCAGTGGCGACTCCCACAACCGATCGTGGGCGACCCACTGCCTTCAGTGAATCTGCCGCTGGCTCTGAAAGCAGTCCTATTCAGACGAGGACTCCAGAGTCCTAAGCAGGTGATGGTGCTTCTCAGCGATCAACCGCTGCCGGCAGCAGATGATCATTTCCCGGAGCTGAGTTCAGCACTGACGCGGCTTAAAACTGCATGCCTCAACAAGGAGGCAGTCGCCATTTGTGGCGATTACGACGCCGATGGCATGACAAGCACTGCTCTCTTAATGCGTGCTTTTGAAGCCATGGGAGCCACTCCACAAGCGGCGATTCCAAGCCGAATGGCCGATGGATATGGCCTGAACAGCGGAATGGTTGAGCAGCTCCATGCAGAGGGAGTCCGTTTGCTGGTGACGGTCGACAACGGAGTGGCCGCTCATGAAGCTCTCGAGAAGGCTTCAGAACTGGGCGTTGAGGTGATCCTCACTGATCACCACACCCTTCCTGCCAACCGACCTAAGGCACTGGCTTTGATTCATCCTGCTACCACTCCGAAGAACTCTCCCTATGGCTGTTTGGCCGGGGTGGGACTGGCTTTTGTGCTGGCCAGAGCATTATCGGCGGAGTTGAAGAACCCTGCTGCGGTCACCACAGCAAGAGATCTTTTTTGTATCGGCACGGTGGCTGACATGGCACCACTCACCGGCGCTAATCGAACCCTGCTGAGGGAGGGGCTGGTTCATCTACATCGAAGCAGCTGCCCCGGAGTTCAGGCCCTGCAGCAACTTGCAGGCCTTGGAGACCGTCCTTTACGGGCTGATGACATCGGTTTTCAGCTGGCGCCGCGAATCAATGCGGTGGGCCGCATTGGTGAACCCTCCCTAGTGGTTGACTTGCTCACAGCTGATGACCCGAATCGTGCTTTTGAGCTCGGGCGTCAGTGCGATGCGCTTAATCGTCAGCGACGCGAGCTGTGTGATGCGATCGAAGCGGAGGCTCTTGCATTGCTTGAAAGTGATCCTTCACCCTTGCCTCCCTTTCTTTTGCTTGCACAGGGCCATTGGCATCATGGTGTTATTGGCATCGTTGCCGCACGTCTCGTTGAACGTTATCAACGACCCGCAGCTCTTCTGGCCAGTGACGGCGATGGACGCATGCGCGCTTCGGTGCGTGCACCCGATGGTTTTGCTGTTGATCGTGCGTTGCAACAGTGCAGTGAACTTCTTGAACGGCATGGAGGCCATCCAGCTGCTGGTGGTTTCACCGTTCAGGTCACTGCTGTTGCTGCACTTCATCAGGCCCTTAACGCTCTAGCGATGCAATGGCTGCAAGGCCGAGGTGAGGATGTGTTGGTGGAGCCCGAAGCGTTATTGGAACTCGATCAAATTGATCATCGTTTCTGGCAAGGCCTGCAAGCGCTGGAACCGTTTGGGGCTGGTCATCCAAAACCTCTTTTCTGGTCACGCGGTTGCCGAATCACTGACCAACAGTCCTTGCGTGGAGGTCACTTACGGCTGAAACTTGAGCAGAACGGAGTGGAGCGTGAGGCCATTGTTTGGCGCTGGCCTGAAACGGCTGTGCTCAGTCAGACCATCGATATGACGTACACCGTCACTCAGAATCACTGGCGCGGTGAGACCCGCTTCCAACTGGAGATCCAGGCTCTTCGTCCCCATCTTGAAGCGATGGAACTCCATCGTTCGAGAGGCAGTTACCGCGTCCAGCGCATCGACAGCACAAGCCTTGAGCTGATCAATCCAGAGGGCGAGTCACTGGTGAGCCGGGTCAATCGCGAGGGTGTGCTGGAAAGCGACGACAGTCGCGCCTCACACCCTTACGTTGCTGCTTTACTTCAGGAGGCTTGTATCGGCCTCGGTTTACGCCCATGAGTCCGGATAGTCGTCACGAACCAGTCCTGATTCCTGGAACGCTGCCGTCACAGAGTCGGCTCAAAGGGTTTGTGCGGCATTTCATCGGTCTTGTTCTGGTCGGAGTGTTGATTGGCCTGGCGTGTCTGCCTCTGAACCTTGTTGATGGTGTTCAGGATCATCTTTACGCCCTGATGCCGACCTCCGCCGACGAAAGTTGGACGTGGAAGGGAGTGATCGTTGCCTTCTTGCCACTCGTGGTGATGCCACTTCTGTTGCTGCTTCAGCGTGGCCCCTGGCAAGCCGGTGCAGGTTCCGGCATTCCATCCACGATGAATGGGCTAGAAGACCCTTCCCAACTGCCTAAAGCGATGGCAACAGCGGGAACAGTGCAGCGTGGGGTGCTTTGGTCAATAGCCACCGTCGCCATGTTTCCGCTTGGAAGGGAGGGTCCGGTCGTTCAGTTCGGTGCTGCAGTTGCGCGGGCTTGCCATCGACGTTTCCGCAACTGGCTGCCTTCTCTGAATGAACGGCAGATTGTGGCCATCGGTGGAGGTGCAGGTCTTGCCGGCGGGTTCAATACGCCTCTGCTTGGAGCCGTGTTCATGCTTGAAGAACTCACGGCCGACTATTCGATCGTGACGATCTGGCCCGCGCTAGTGATCAGCGTTGCCGCTGCAGGGTTCTCCAACATCGGAGGTGAACCAATGTTTGGACTCGGTGTTCTCAACGTCGCTCTACCGGAAATCGAGCAGTTGATGCTGGCTTTTCCGATCGGAATCGTCTGCGGACTCGTTGGTGGTTTCTTCAACAAGGGACTGGTTTGGCTCACAGGACGTCTTGCCCCTGTGATTAAACAAAAACCTCTGAAAACAGGTCTCTATCTCGGTGGGGGATTGACACTTCTTGCACTAATGAGCTGGGGAACCTCCACCTCTGATGGCGAATCGCTCGTGCGTCAGCTCATCGAACAGGGGATGCCCAATGCCATGGGTAATGATCGGGTATACATCAGTGGACTGACGAGTATCTGGATCACACTGGTCAGGGTGATTGGACCGATGCTCGCTTTAAGCCCTGGTGTACCTGGCGGCTTGATTGACCCTTCTCTGACCTTCGGTGCCGTTCTTGGCTACACAATCTGTGCTGTGGCAGGAATCAGCTCACAGGTCGGCATCGGTTTGGGTCTAGCTGCAGGCCTGTCAGGAGCAACCCAACTCCCGCTCGTCTCGATTGTGTTCGCCTGGAGACTGGCCGGAGATCAACAACTCTTTGCTGGAGTGGTGCTCGCTTCAGTGTTGGCTGCCTACACCGGACGCTTGGTCTGTAGAGATCCGGTGTACCACGGGCTCAGCAAACTTCAAAGAGCACCACGGCGGTAGAAGAGAATGAAGATCACTGCGGGGCCTGCAAGGGTGATTAAGGCCAGTGCAGCGAAATTGGCGATCAGGTGGAAATCGATTCCCATGAAACGTAAGCAAATAAGTGGCATGTTGCCTTGTGCAGGCTACGAGGAATGCCCCCTTCCCGTACAGCTCAAACTCAACGTCTGTGATGGCTTGTCACAGCCTCAATGGGCTGAACATGGTTCTGAGGTGATCACATGACACGTTCTGGACAGCAATGGGCCTGCATGGACCAGTGCGGTGCCTGTTGCCGATTGGCCCCTGATGAACGCCCTGAAGCCGTGGAGGCTCTTGATCCTCTTCAGCAAAAGCAATACCTGTCGATGGTGGGTGACGATGGCTGGTGCATCCATTTCGACAGTGGATCCAGACGCTGTCGGATCTATGAGTCCCGGCCAGATTTCTGCCGCGTCAGCAGTCTCTGCGGCTTGTTCGGCATTGAGGCTGATCATGCGGATTCATTTGCGATCGCCTGCTGCCGACAACAGATCCGTTCAGTTCATGGCGGTCGCAGCAGGGAACTACGTAAATTCGAACGTCTCATCCGCTCAACGGAACCTTTGTGATGACTGATTCCGGCACCACACAACGTCCTGGATTCACGACTGTTCTTCTGACAACCTTCACAACGGTTTTCCTGGCTGAGCTTGGAGATAAAACCCAGCTCGCCACACTTCTACTTTCTGCGCAATCGGGTCAACCCTGGCTCGTGTTCGGTGGAGCTGCACTGGCGTTGATCTGCTCCAGCCTGGTAGGCGTTCTGGTGGGTCGTTGGCTGTCGACCGTGATGCAACCTGAACGACTCGAGCAAATGGCCGGACTGTTGATGTTGGGACTTGGGTTGTGGCTTGGTTCCCAGGCCCTGCAGTCGTTGATCTCCGCGAACCCTCTTTAAACATCCTGCCTTAATCGATTTGCCTTTGAACTTTGTCTTGTCATGAATCTGACCTTGCTACTTTCCACGTTCGCCACGGTTTTCCTGGCGGAACTCGGCGACAAGACGCAACTCGCCACTGTTGCAATTAGCGGTACGTCCAACCGACCCTTTGCCGTATTCCTCGGCTCATCATCAGCGCTCGTCTTGGCAAGTTTGATCGGTGCCATAGCGGGTGGATCACTCTCAGGCGTTGTCCCTGCCGACTGGTTACAGCTCCTCGCATCACTGGGTTTTCTGGCGATTGGCCTGAAACTGCTTTGGCCACTTCTCAGTGGGGCGGAATCAACAGCAACGGCCGACGACTGAATCTCCAGGGTGCCAGGGGCCCTTAAGATTGAAGAATCAAGGGAAAGCGCGGTCTTTCGCTGCACGCGCACCCGAGATGATTCCTCCCGGTCCTGAAGGCCGGTTCCCGTAAACCGTTCCGATGAAATTCACGGTCGCTGACCTGCTCGACCAGGTTCCCGATGAGGGCAATTTGGAGATTGCCAAGCTTGAAAAGATTCTGCGGCTGACCAATCGATCCGAGAAACAGTCCCTCGAGCTCGCTGTTCAGGGTTTATCAAGGCTAGGAATCCTTGATCTCGACAGCGATGGAGGAATCAGCAAGGGAACAGCTGACGATTTGGTTGAAGCGCGTCTCCGCTGCAGCAGCAAGGGGTTTTGTTTTGCGATTCGCGATGACGGTGGAGACGATATCTATATCCGTGATCATCAGCTCAATCACGCCTGGAACGGTGATCGGGTGCTCGTGAGGCTGACCCGTGAAGGAGGCAGACGTCGTTCTCCTGAAGGCGGTGTGCAATGCATTCTTGAGCGAGCCACCACAAGCCTGCTTGCATCGGTAGAGCAACAGGATGAACGCGTTATCGCCGTTCCCCTGGATGACCGCTTGTTGGCATCGATTGAACTGTCTCCAGACGATGCCAGCCATGCAGCAAAACCGGTTGGCTTGGCTGTTGCCGAGGTGGTGATGGATCGCTACCCGATCGCACAGTTTGCGGCACGTGGACACGTTGCACGATCGCTACCCCTCAATGGAGGTTCGGTTGCAGATCGAGAGCTGATGCTCACGAAGGCCAATCTTCATCAGCGACCGGCTCCTCCTCGTGCAAGTTTTAAGGCACCATCAGCCAAGAAGCGTCAAGACCTCAGTGACCAACCCTCCCTGATGATCAGCGGCTGGGCTGCAGAAGGCGCTCCAGCTCTTCCAGCTGTGCATGTCATCCCCCACGACGGCGGTACTCGTCTTTGGATTCATACCCCCGCGGTGGCCGAACGTCTTAGCCCGGGGAACAGTTACGACCAGTGGCTTCTCAACCAATCGGAAAGCCTCTGTCTGGGTGGACACTGGATGCCGTTGCTTAGCCCTGCGCTCGCCAAAGCCTGTTCCTTTTCAGTCGGGGAGGTGCAAGACGCTGTGTCACTGCGTCTGGATATTGGTTCCGACGGTGAGTGGCGTCACTGGGAGTTTTGTCTGAGTCGGATTCGCCCTGTTGCTGAAGTGAATGCTGATGCCCTCCACGCTCTGGAATCTCGAAAACCAAAGTCCAGAGCAGTTCCTGCCGCTCTGAAACCAATCAAAGATCAAATTGGTCAGCTGCAAACACTGATTTTTTGTGCAACAAAGTTGCAAGAAGCTGAACGAAGAGAAGGCCGAATTGAACTGGATCTCAAGCGTGCTCAGGCCGACGATCTGTGTGATCTCAACAACGTGTCGCCCGATGGCGATGGTCAGAGCTGGTCGACGCCACTCAACACCAGTTGCCCTAATTCAATCCTTTCAGTGCTCATCAGGCATGCCCATCGTGTCTGGGAAGAGCACAGTCGCCAACTGGGTTTACCTTCGATTATTCTTGATGCTGCGCCGTCGGATGACGCTGCTCTCAATGACGTTGCCAAGGCTGCCGTAGCGCTGGGCGTTCCTCTTGAACTGGATGAAGACGGAGCACCCACACCGTCCGAGCTGGCCCTGGCTTTGGCGAGCAGTGATTTGAGCCATGTTCTTAATCTTCAACTCAGGCATGCATTACCTGAGAGTCTTTATCGAGCATCAACAATCAGCAAGCAATCCAGTCCGGCAACTTCTGAACCGTCATCCAGCGAGTTCGCTGCGGATCAGGCATCGAATCACGGTGCTGATAACAGCGATGAGGATGGGTCGGGCAATCAACATCTCAATCCATTTGCACCGTGGTGCTGCCCAACGCTGCATCAGGCCGATGTGATCAACCAGCAGGTGCTGTGTTCCCTGCTCAACGACGGGAAAGATCGTCCAACGGTGCGTCAGAAAAACAAAATCAAACTGGGGGAAAAAGGTGCTGCAGCTTCAGTGAGCTGGCCATTGTTTACGGCTTCTCAAGAGCAAAAAATCATAGAAATGATTCGGGAACGCACCGTGCAGAGGTTGAATGTGCGTCGTCGCCAGGTTGAAGAGCTGAAACGTGATGTGCTGGCAATGGCCAAGGCTCGCAGCGCTGAGCCGATGCTCGATCAGCTTCAGACCGGTGTGATCAGTGGAGTTCAGAGCTACGGATTCTTTGTTGAGATTGCTCCTTCCATGGTGGAAGGCCTTGTTCATGTGAGCTCACTGAATGATGACTGGTACGAATATCGATCAAGACAAAATCGTCTCGTTGGCCGCAGAAGCAGGCGCGTTTATCAGCTGGGTGACACCGTTGAGGTAAAAGTTCTCAAGGTTGACGTGCTGAGAAATCAAATTGATCTTGAAGTGGTTCCTGCCACGACTCCTGTTTCCGACGATCCCCTGCCAGTGGCTGTGAGCGAGGAATGATTCCCTATGTGATCGGCATAAGCGGAGCCTCAGCTCAACAGCTGGCTGAACGCACTTTGCAGTCGATGTTGCGCCGTGATCTGAGTGTGCATGTGATTGTCAGCCGTGGCGCCCATGGAGTCTGGCGAGCGGAACGATCCATTTCAGTTCCTGTAGACCCCAGGCTTCAGGAACGCTTCTGGCGTGATCGACTTGGTGTCAAGGAAGGGCAACTCATCTGTCATCGCTGGGACGATCAATCAGCTGTTGTCGCCAGTGGCAGTGTTCCCACCAAAGGCATGGTGGTTGTGCCCTGTTCCATGGGAACAGTTGGTCGTCTGGCGGCTGGACTTGGTGGTGACTTACTTGAGCGTTGTGCTGATGTCCATCTCAAGGAAGGACGTCCCCTAGTGATTGCACCTAGGGAGATGCCCTGGAACCTGTTGCATCTGCGTAACCTCACGACCCTCGCGGAAGCTGGAGCAAGAATTGCTCCACCGATACCGGCTTGGTACACCCAGCCTGAAAGCATCGACGACATGCTCGATTTTCTGGTGATGCGCCTTTTTGACTGTTTAGGGGTATCGCTCACGGATCAGAAGCGTTGGCAAGGACCACAGTCATGACTCCACTTCAACGCCTACTGCTGATCCCTTGTCTTTCACCGCTTCTACTGACCTTGCTTGTCGCTGGTCTCAACCTCGGAAAGATAGGCAGTCTTCGCATCCTCACCTGGGAACTACCCAACCTTCCTCTGGGCGTATGGATGGCTGTGGCCGCCACATCAGGCGCCGTCCTTGGATCTGGTGGTGTCTTGGCGGCCGGATCTTCAAATCAGCAAACCCTGCAACGGGAGGTTCGGCGACCGTATACGTGGCAGGAAGAAACTCCAGAGCAGAACACTGAGCGTGCTGCCACTGCAGCAGCAACCATGCCCTGGCCCGAGAGAGACCTTCGTGAACCTGCGCCCACCGTATCTGTTCCCTTCAGGGTGATTCGCACTGGTCGACCATCGAAAGACAGTGTTGCTGAGTCGGAGCTGAAGGAGAGGGCTGCTTCCAAGCCTGCTGAGACCTCAACAACAGTTACTGATGATTGGAATCAGCCGATTCCATCAGATTGGTGAAGCTGGTGAGAAGTGCCCTGGGCTGTCTACAGTCCCGCGAACGATTGATGTCCGGTGAGCGAAACCCCCGACACTCCTGCCAAGCCTGAACCGCCTGAGGTGCCGGCATCGACTTCAAGTGCAAAAGGTTCTGCTGAGGCTGAGGTGACAGTCTCTCCAGACCAGTCCGAACCAGCGGCAGCAGCGGATAAGCCCGCCAAAACCGAAGCAGCCGTGCAAGCAGCATCAGCAGAAAAAGTCGAATCAGCGGCAGTAGCGGACAAGCCCGCTAAGACCGAAGCAGCAGCAGCAGCGGATAAGCCCGCTAAGACCGAAGCAGCAGCAGCAGCGGATAAGCCCGCCAAAACCGAAGCAGCCGCGCAAGCAGCATCAGCAGAAAAAGTCGAATCAGCGGCAGTAGCGGACAAGCCCGCTAAGACCGAAGCAGCAGCAGCAGCGGATAAGCCTGCCAAGAGCGAAGCAGCCGCGCAAGCAGCACCAGCAGAGAAAGTCGAACCAGCGGCAGAAGCGGATAAGCCCGCTAAGACCGAAGCAGCAGCATCAGCGGATAAGCCCGCTAGGAGCGAACCAGCGGCAGAAGCGGATAAGACCGCCAAGACTGAAACGTCTTCCAAACCCGATGGAGGAGAGAAGAAAGACCCAGCGCCCAAGAAGGCTGCCGTCGTCAATGCTGACAAAGCTTCCAAGTCAGACAGTGCAGATAAACCGGTCAAGCCTGCAAAACCTGCTCCAAAACCCAAACCGGAGGACAAGCCCTTTGCCAGCTTCATCCAGGAGGATCTGCTGCCATCACTGACTCAATCCTTGATCGATCGCGATCAGGCTCCGATCAGTCTCGTGTTGGTGGAGGGAGAACGACCGGTGGTGGGTGGTCGTTGTTGGATGGTTCAAGGTGAATTACCCGCAGGGCGACGCTTCTGGCTCTGCTTTGAATCCGATGCGATTTCATCAGGCAAGACGATTGCCCTGGCTGAATCCGGGTCAGACCCAAGTCTGCTCGAATCATTCCTGATCGATGAGAAACGCATCAACCAGGCCCTGCTTGAATCGCGATTGCTTCAACGACTCAATGGACAGAAGTGGTTCGGAGGCAACTGATCCAATGGGTTACATCAAGCCCCAGCTGTGCCATGGCTGCATTTACGATGAACAAACCATACGTTGGATCTGATGGTGCCTCCTACCGCTGTGAATGAAGCAAAATCCGGGGGTTCCGGCATCGCCGTAAAAGATCCGGTCAAGGACACAATCCTCACTCCGCGCTTTTACACAACGGATTTTGAGGCCATGGCGGAGATGGATCTCCGGCCTAATGAGGCTGAACTGGAGGCAATCTGTGAGGAATTCCGCAAGGACTACAACCGTCACCACTTTGTCCGCAACGGGGAATTCGACGGTGCAGCAGAGAAACTCGATCCCGACACGCGACGCGTTTTTATCGAGTTCCTTGAACAGAGTTGTACCTCTGAATTTTCAGGTTTTCTTCTTTACAAGGAGCTGAGCCGTCGTATCAAGGCAAAGAACCCTTTGCTCGCGGAATGCTTTGCACATATGGCCAGGGATGAAGCCAGACATGCTGGCTTCCTTAACAAATCCATGAGCGATTTTGGACTTCAGTTAGATCTGGGATTTCTTACCGCAAACAAGAAATATACATTCTTTAAGCCTAAATTTATTTTCTACGCAACTTACCTTTCTGAAAAAATAGGATATTGGCGTTATATCGCGATTTTCAGACATCTTGAAAAAAATCCAGAGAGTAAAATCTTCCCAATTTTCAACTTTTTTGAAAACTGGTGTCAAGATGAAAATCGTCATGGCGACTTCTTTGATGCCTTAATGAAATCTCAGCCGGAAACGGTTCGTGGTCTACGCGCGCGACTTTGGTGCCGCTTCTTTCTGCTAGCCGTCTTCGCCACGATGTACGTCAGGGATGTGGCTCGGAAGGAGTTTTACGAGGCCCTTGGTCTTGATGCACGTGAATACGATCGAATTGTTATTGACAAGACCAATGAAACATCTGCTCGAGTTTTCCCTGTTGTCCTTGATGTGAAGAATCCCCGGTTCTATGAACGTTTGGAAAAAATTATCGTTAACAACGAGTCTTTGGAATCCGTTGATAAAAGTTCTGCACCAAAACCGCTCAAATTTGTACGCAAACTTCCACATTGGATTGCTAACGGAGCACAGATGGCTTCTCTCTTCTTGATGTCACCTGTACGAAGCGAAAATTATCAGCCCAGTGTGCGCTGATGAACTCAACTCTTCAAAAGTCTTTGGCTGGGTTCAATAATCTGGACCCAGGCCATCATCCCTGGCGTCAGCGGCTCGACTCATTGCTGAATCTTGGGGTCAAAGCTGGAGCTGATCTTGTTGAAGTTTTTCTTGAACGCACAGACCATTTAGGTGTCCTTGCTGAACAGGACAAGATCACAAGCGTGAGTCCCTCGTTTGGCATGGGAGCAGGAATCCGTGTGTTCCGTTCCGGAAGAGATGGTTTCGTCAGCACCAATGATCTCAGCGATCAAGGGCTGGAAGAAGCTCTTCAGCAGGCCCTGGCCATGCTTCAGCTCAATGCATCAACGCTTGAGGCAGCTAGCGGATTTGACGGGCTTGGTCCACTTCGCGACTATGGGTCTTCAAAAAACAACTGGCTGGACAGCACGCCTGATTTGGTGACGATCACTCAGCGCCTGCTCGAAGGAACTGACTGCCTGCAGAAGCGTGGGCAGCACCTCGACGTGCGTCGTGGCAGTTTCGCTCGCGACTGGCAGGAGGTGCTGGTGGCAGCTAGCGACGGAACATTCGCTCGTGACATCAGGCTGCATCAGTCCAGTGGTCTGAGCGTGCTGGCCGCTGATGGTGAACATCGCTCCAGCATTGCGCGTCGATATGGAAGCACCGATCGACCTGACGATCTTTGCAACTGGAACGTTGATGCCTCTGCTCAAGAGGTCTGTGACAGTGCTGTGAAAATGCTTCGCGCTGATTACGTCGACGGTGGCCAGATGCCCGTGGTGTTGGCCAATCGCTTTGGTGGTGTGATCTTCCACGAGGCTTGTGGCCACTTGCTTGAAACCACCCAGGTTGAACGTGGCTCTACACCTTTTGCTGACAGCATCGGAGAAAGCATTGCCCATTCAGCCGTTACCGCGATCGATGAAGGCATGAGTGGCGGCGCTTTTGGATCCATCTCAATGGATGATGAAGGGATGGAGCCGCAGAAAACCGTCTTGATTGAGAACGGAATCCTGCAATGTTTTCTCAGTGACCGAGCCGGTGAAATGCGTACGGGACATGCCCGCACTGGAAGCGGTCGTCGACAGAGTCATGGTTTTGCTGCTGCAAGCCGTATGCGCAATACCTACATCGCTGCAGGACCTCATAGCATTGATGACTTGATCAGTTCCGTTGACCATGGTCTGTATTGCAAGTCAATGGGGGCAGGCAGCGTAGGTGCCACCGGTCAGTTCAATTTCTCTGTTGAAGAGGGTTATCTGATCAAAAATGGTGAACTTGGTCAACCCGTCAAAGGCGCCACGCTGATCGGCGATGCCAAAGAAGTTATGCCCAGGATCTCGATGTGTGCAGATGACCTTGAGCTTGCTGCCGGGTACTGCGGATCTGTCAGCGGCAGCGTGTTTGTGACCGTGGGTCAACCCCACGTGAAAGTGGATTCAATCACCGTGGGAGGTCGTTGATCTTGGCCGACGCACCACTCAATGTCAGGTCACTTCAAGATCAACTCCATTCACTGGCCAGTCGTGAAGGAATTTCGAAATGGGATCTGGGCGCCAGTCGCAGCAGCAGCGCTTCGGTTCAAGTTGATCGTGGTCAGGCCAAACAGCTGAAAGCTTCACAACGCAGTTCGATCACCATTCGAGTGTGGAACCAACAGGGGTTGGTTGGCATCACAAGTACCTCTGATCTTTCTGATTCAGGTCTGGAAAGAGCACTGATGGGGGCTCACCAGGCGAGTGGTTTTGGAAATCCAGATGATGTTCCTGGCTTTTCCCCTCTCGCAACGGCACCCGAACCGGATTTGCACCGTCCACTTCAGGATGCACAGGGCATTCAGAGGCTTCTGAATCAATTGCTCGATGCAGAAAAACAACTGCTGGGTCGTCATCCTGCGATCGGCACACTTCCCTACAACGCCATGAATGAGGGTAGTAGTGAACGCATCTACCTAAACAGTGAAGGTGCCTTGCGCCAGGCCCAGCGCACTCAAGCGAGCATTTTCTTGATGGCACGGGCTGAGGAAAGTGGTCGCAAACCCCGCAGCGGTGGGGCAGTTCGGATCGCTCTTGGCAGCCGCGATCTTGATCTAGCGGGATGCATTAATGAAGCGGCAGAACGCACCATCAGTCATCTCAACTATCAACCGATCGACACTGGCCGTTATCTCGTGTGTTTTACGCCCGAGGCCTTTCTTGATTTGATCGGGTCATTCAGCAGCATGTTCAATGCACGTGCCGTTCTTGATGGTGTGAGCCTCAGCAAAGCCAGCTCGATAGGCGATCAACTAGCTGTTCCTTTTTTCAATCTCACGGATAACGGTCTACATCCTGCCCATGTTGGAGCGATGCCCTTCGATGGAGAAGGAACGCCAACTCGACGCCTTCCTTTGATCCATGAGGGATGCCTTGAGAACTTCCTACATTCCGAAGCTACCGCTCGTCATTTCGGCGTTGATCCAACAGGTCACGCAGGGATGGGTGCCAAGGTATCAGTCGGTCCCGATTGGTTTGAAGTTAGTCGCACTGCTTCGATGAGCACTGGAGCTGACCATCTAGACCACGCCAACACCAGTGACAGTTTCGTTTTAATTGAAAGTCTTAGTGCCCTTCATGCCGGTGTGAAAGCCAGTCAAGGAGCGTTCTCCCTGCCATTCGATGGTTGGCTGGTGAAAGGTGGGGAACGCATTTCCGTTGAAGCAGCAACCGTGGCTGGAGACATCCGGGAACTCTTACGTTCGATCGTTCATCTAGAGCCCAAATCCGTAATCACCCATGAAGGAGTCAGTCCCTACGTTTGGGTTGATGGTTTGGCGATCACTGGTGAAGCCTGAACAGTCATTGCTGATTCGTTGGTCGTGAAAATCCTGTTCTGGGGTACTCCTATGTATGCGGTGCCCACATTGGACGCACTGGTGAGTGCGGGACATCAAATTGTCGGTGTTGTCACTCAGCCTGATCGCCGCCGAGGGCGAGGTAAACAACTGATGCCCTCAGCGGTGAAGGCACGGGCACTGGAACTCGGTCTGAACATCTACACCCCGGAGAAAATTCGCCGAGATCATGTCTGTCAACAGCAGCTTGTCGATCTCGGTGCTGACATCTCTGTCGTGGTGGCATTCGGACAGATACTGCCCCCAGAAGTGTTGACACAGCCACCTCTGGGGTGCTGGAACGGCCATGGCTCCCTGCTGCCCAGATGGAGAGGAGCAGGCCCAATTCAATGGTCAATCCTCGAAGGTGATGCTCAGACCGGAGTTGGTGTGATGGCGATGGAGGAAGGGCTGGACACCGGTCCTGTGCTCATGGAAAGGAAGCTCGATATTGGATTGCTTGAGAACGCGCATCAACTCGGTGCACGACTGAGTCAACTCACAGCCGAGTTGATGGTCGAGGCCATCCCACGGATTGAAAGCGTCGGACCAGGGCCTGAAGAGGAGCGACTTCGTCAGTTGGGCGTGCGCTGCCAGGCTCCGGACATCACCTATGCACGGATGCTCGTTAAAAGTGATTACCAGGTCGACTGGTCCGATTCAGCACTGGCAATTCACCGCAAGGTGATGGGGCTCTTTCCAGGAGCAATGACATTCTGGAAGGGGAAGAGACTGAAATTGCTGTTCACTGAACCGCTGATCGAACGGCTTCGAAACGAGCTGAGCCCAAGCGCCCAACAGATGCTTGGTCGCTGGCCCACCGGTCAATATCTAGCTGGAACGGTTTTGGACACCAGTGAGGCTGGTTTAGTGGTGAGCAGTTCGGGTTGTCCGCTGCTGATCCGTGAAGCACAACTGGAAGGCAAGAGTCGGAGCAACGGGCGCGCTCTTGTTCAGCAATTGCAGGCCAGTGCAAGCGACACGCTGGGCTGACCTAAAAGCACGCCCTTGGCGCTGGTTAGCGTCTGCGCTGGCGTGATGCTGGGGTTGCGCTGCCACGAGTGCGTTGGTTGTTGCGTTGATGACTGCGCCGTTTACCGCCTCCGAGGTCCAGAGGTGGTGCCGTCAAAATCGTTGGCTCGAAGCCCTTCACCTGTTCTTTGGGCAATGTTTCGCCTGTGAGTCGCTCAATGGCCTTCAGTAAGAGGGATTCCTCAGCGGCAACCAACGAAATGGCATGACCGGTTTCACCAGCGCGTCCAGTCCGCCCAATGCGGTGGACATAATCCTCGGCGATGTTGGGAAGGTCCAGGTTGACCACGTGCGGCAACTGCTGAATATCGATTCCCCTTGCAGCTATGTCGGTTGCCACAAGCACCCGCACACGACCTTGCTTAAAGCCCTGAAGTGCACGGGTACGAGCACCCTGGCTCTTGTTGCCGTGGATCGCGGCAGCTTCGAGTCCTTCCTTGCTGAGTTTCTCCGCGACCCGATTGGCCCCATGCTTGGTCCGCGAAAACACCAAGACCTGACGCCAATTCCCACTTCTAATCAGATGACTGAGAAGATCTGATTTTCGTTTCATGTCACAAGGGTGAACGACCTGCTCGACGGAACGTGCGGTCTGATTTTCAGGAGTGACCTGAATCTGCAGTGGTTGATGCAGCAACCCTGTTGCCAACTTTCGGATTGGTGGGCTGAACGTGGCGGAGAAGAGCAGGGTCTGCCGTTGTTCGGGCATCAGCCGAATCAATCTGCGAATGTCGTGGATGAAGCCCATATCAAGCATCCGATCCGCTTCATCCAGCACGAGGCATTCCAACTGGTCAAAACACACGACACCCTGCTGATGAAGATCAATCAGTCGGCCCGGTGTCGCTACCAGCAGATCGACACCTCCCTGAAGCCGATCGATCTGGGGATTAATTTTGACTCCACCGAACACCACATCACTGCGCAACGGAAGGTGATGCCCGTATGCACGCACATTCTCATGCACCTGAGCTGCCAGTTCACGGGTGGGGGTCAAGACCAGCGATCTCACCTGACCACGACCAGAGCGCCTTCCATGCCGAAGTCGTTCGAGCATCGGCAGGGTGAATCCAGCCGTTTTGCCAGTACCGGTTTGCGCAGCAGCCATCACATCGCGACCACGGATCACCGCTGGAATTGCCTGTTCTTGAATCGGCGATGGGTGGATGTACCCCTTCTCTCTCAGCGCCTTGAGAAGGGGTTCTCCGAGTCCCAGGTGTTCGAAGCCGACCTGTGAATTGACCGTGACAAAGGACTCGCCGATCGTGTTGGAGCCGAATCTTTCACCCTAGGAGGCGGCCAAAAACCCTTCTTTGACAGTGTCTAGGGCTGCAAAGAACCACTCAAATAATCTTCCAAACAGCATTTTCAGGAATCTCTGGAGCAGCGTGTGGATCGGATGGTTCTTGTTGCGTCACCCGCCAAGCGGGAACCCTGGTATCGCGAAAGTTGCCATGTTGAATCAGCACTCCTTCCTGTTCATCTGTGGTGGCATAAAACCCTCCTTCCCAATGGGACTTCTGATTCAGACCACCACGAAACCAGACCCAACAGCGTTCACGTTTCATGGATGTCACTCAGACCAGTGACTGCAACGCTCGCATGGTCCTTCCGGAATGACGGCACAGCGCATGAGTGGACTTCGGGCATTGAAGCGACAGGCTGGATCACCAATGACCCATCCATGCTCAAACCAGCGAGCATCGGCTGGTTGCTTCTGGGGTTTGACCATCAGCACGACTGAACTCAATTGATAACGACCGGAATGCAGTCGGTAACGGTGGCGGCACTGCATCACGAGAAAACTGTTGTGTTCGTGGAGGAACCAACGGCCTGGAGAAGGTGGCTCATCAAGCTCAACACGATCGAGCAGTTGCTCACTGCCAGTCTGTCGGAGTTCCACAAGCATGAGCTCAAGACTCCTCTGCTGCTGGAGATTCACGCAGCGAAAATCCCCACATCATCAAACCAACCACAGCTGCAAGAGTTACCAGTTCTGATGGATGCAGGGTCGGCAGAGCCATCAACGCCAGCAATTTGAGACCCACAAATCCGACGGCTAAGAAACCGGCTGTTTCCAGTCTTGGATAAATCTGCAGCCATCGGATGAAGAGTCCTGAGGTGAAACGCAAAGCGACCACTCCGATCAAGGCACCCGTCAACACAAGTAGCAACTGATCACTGATCGCAACCGCTGCCGCAACACTGTCGATTGAGAAGGCGAGGTCAGTGATTGCCAGGGTCAGCACGGTTCGATTGAAACAAACCGAAGTGATCAATGTTTCCTCTGAACCCTCACTGATCTGATCTGGTGAAGAATTCCAGTGACTTATGCAAAGCCAGAGCAGATAAACGCCTGCAATAAATTGAATTGGAGGAAAAGCGAGAACATATTGCGCCATCAAAATCAGTCCGACGCGCAGACCGAACGCCATCAAAATGCCGAGATTTAACGCTCGACGTTCCAATTGAGGATCACGCTGTTCTCGCGCGATTGCTGCTAGGGCAATCGCATTATCGGCCGACAGAATCAACTCGAGTGTGATGAGAACTGGCAACAGCGGCAGCAGTTCACCCAGCTGGTCAACGCCATCCAACCAGGCAGTGAGTGACGACAGTGCAGCTGCATCCATACCTACAGCCTAGAAATGGAAGACATTGATTAGTGGAATGCGAACCCACGCCCAGCTCTGCCACATCAGTGCCGAACGATGCGTTGTTCTCGTTGAGGCCTATGAGGGAACCACACCGCTCGGAAGCTCTCTCGGTGAGGGCCACAGCGTCTCAGAGGCAGAGGATCAAGCTCTCGAGCGACTGCGTTCAAGGTTCTTCTTTTCCTCGAAACCAACCGAAGACAGGGAAACACCAAACACGTCCGCTGAGGCAAGTGTTGAAAGCAAAATGCAGCTTGATGGATCGAAGCAGCCAATGCCGATCAAGCGCGTCGCCCCATCTGACATAACGACGTCCGAAGAACCCAAGCAGCTCCCGCAGTCCTTGCAGACCCAGTCAACTCCCCCTGCCGATGCTGCCGGAATTGTGGAGAGGGGACCTGATCGTCAACCGCCTAGCGAAGCACCGATCGATCCAGAAGACTGGAGTGAGGAGCTCACCGCCATTGATCTCGAACTCCAGAGGGTGGGATGGGATCGCGACAGTGAAAAGGTCTATCTCGAGCGAGCCTTCGGTCATGCGAGTCGCCATCGGCTCACACGCTTCAGCGATCTTGTGTCGTATCTCAAACGTCTTCGAGATCTTTCGGTCGGAAGTGACCCACTGCATGCAGAGATTCCTTTACGTCGATCAGATTTAGTCATACAGGGCGATGAAATTCTCAAACGCCTGCAATGGAGTCAGCAAGAGGCGAAGGACTTTCTGAACAAAAACCTTCAGGCCAATTCAAGACAACAACTCTCCGATGAACAACTTTTGAGTTTTAACATGATGCTTGAAGAGCAACTGCTTGATTTATAACCTCCAATCTCTGTTGAAAACTCAAATACCCAAGGACAGTGTGATGATTACTCCATCTAATTAGGATCATGGAGTGTTCAATCAGCCGTTGCTATGGCATCTGGAATCTCAGCACTGGGCGCCTCAAAACATCCATCAAGAACAAACTCCAGCCTCAATTTCATGAACGTAATGAAATTCGAGTCCGTGGAAACCACTGCCGCAGCAGGCTGGGGAAGCTGAGCACGAAGCGACTTCATCTTCTCTGTGTTGAGAAAGGCAGGTTGGCGAACAAGCCAGAAGTCGACCTCCTTGCCGTTTTCTTTGTAATGACGCCGTCTTTCCTTGAGAACTTCCTCCAGGGGCTCCTCCTCTGTGAGGAAGCGATCGCTGGCTGCAACGAAGTAATAGGTGGTCATCAACTTTTGCTGGCGAACAAGGGCTCACGGCGTGGATTCTGAACCAGGGAGCGCATCTCACTCACAGCAGCTTTCAAACCCACTGCCAGTGCACGAGCCACGATCGTGTGGCCGATGTTCAGCTCCTCCATTCCCTCGATGGCAGCAACTGGCTCCACGTTTTGATAGGTGAGTCCGTGGCCGGCATTGACGCGAAGACCTAGAGAACGGGAAAAAGCCGTGGCTTCCGTTAGGCGTGCCAGCTCATGGGGCTGTTCAGACCAAGCAGCCTCTGCGTAGGTTCCTGTGTGGAGTTCGACCCAGCGTGCTCCTGTTTCGTAACTGGCCCTTAGCTGCGATTGATCCGGATCCACGAAAAGGCTTACGGGAATACCTTCATCGTGAAGCCGCTGCACCATTTTTTTCAGTTGCGGAAGCTGACCAGCCACATCAAGCCCACCCTCGGTGGTGACTTCTTCACGCCGTTCTGGCACAAGCGTGACCATGTCTGGACTGACGCGCAAAGCAACTTCAATCATCTCGTTTGTAGCCGCCATTTCTAGATTCAACCTGCTGCGGACCGTCTGCCTGAGCAGATCCACATCACGGTCCTGGATATGACGACGATCTTCACGCAAATGAACAGTGATGCCGTCAGCTCCTCCCAGTTCTGCTAGGAGAGCCATTGGCACAGGATCGGGTTCCACCGTGCGCCTGGCCTGCCGCACATTGGCAATGTGGTCGATATTCACCCCAAGGCTGGCCACGTTGAGTCGTTGGAAAGGCATGAATCCTATTCAGCGCGTGATCCGATTCGGCCGAAGGAGCAACTGCCCAGCAGAGTCCTTGGTGTGCGGTCTTCCCCGGTAATTTCTGCTCAGTGGATTTTTAGTTCAAGGCGGTGTCCAGCAGCCTGACGACGCGTTCATCTGCCCTTGACACGGGGATCGATCCCTTCTGGGCGCCTCTTGCCATGTTCCTAACCCAGGACATGGCCCTTCATTACCTTCGAGCGAGGACAGTTCTCGGTTCCGAAAACCTTCCAAAGGAAGGTCCAGTTCTTTTGGCTCCAACACACAGAGCCCGCTGGGATGCTCTGATGATCCCCATGGCAGCTGGTCGGCGAATTACTGGACGTGACTGCCGTTTCATGGTCACGAGAACAGAAATGTCCGGATTGCAGGGTTGGTTTCTGCATCGTCTGGGCTGTTTCGCCGTCGACCAAGACAAGCCTTCGCTGACAACCCTGCGATTCGCTCTCGACCTGCTTGAGAGTGGTCAGCAGCTGGTTGTCTTTCCTGAGGGACGTATCAAAAGAACAGATGCTCCCATTGTCTTGGAACAGGGCCCAGTGCGACTTGCACAACTGGCTCATCGGCGTGGGATCAATGTGCAAGTTGTTCCTGTTGGTCTTGCCTACAACCCTGCTATTCCTGGTCCACGCAGCCGCTCAGCAATCTGTTTCGGCAAATCTTTGGTTGTTAACGGCAAGGGAAAGGAGGAAGCCCTTCGCTTCAATCATCTGCTGGCCGAGCGGATGCATACGGCTGAACAAGCGGCCCGAGAGGCTATCGGAAGACCGCTGAATTGCACTTAAAGTCCGCGCATTCAAGATTGGTTCCATGGGCACCCGCCTTCTTTGCTCAGCGATTGCCCTGACTGCCGGCTTGTGCATCACTCCTGCGTTCGCTCAGTCGGGATCGGATGAATCCGGATCCGCGACCAAAGTGCTGGCTTCAAGTGGGTCGGGATTCAATGTCTCGTCAGTCGAAGCCTTGATTCAGCGTGGTGATGCAGCAGTTGCATCCGGCAATCTGGTTCAGGCCAAGAAGGACTACGACAACGCCAGGACGGCGTCCAAGCAACTTCTGGCGTTCTACCGCGATCTCTCTGGGTCATTCCGAGGCCTCGACGCCCGTATTCCAAGGGAAATGGACACCAAAGGACGTGCTGCATTGGCTCTACTAGCTCAGTCCAATTTGCGTCTTGCTGCTCTCTTCCGCCGGCAGGGTCAGCCCGAAATTGCAGTACCTGTGCTGGTGGAGGTCGTTCGATTGATGACACCAGCCAAGCCCGATGGTCAGAAGGCTTATCAGAGTCTGCTCGAACTTGGCTTTGTTGATACCCCCTATCGCGGAGCTGGTGGGGGTGAGTGATCTCATTCACACGAGACATCCATCTGCCAGCATCAATTGAGTTCAAGCTCTGTTCCAATGGTTCAGCCTGACGCCGTCTCTTCTGCAATCCGTCGCGCTATCCCAGATGCCCAGGTGAGCGTTGAGGATCTCACTGGTGGTGGTGACCATCTCCAGGTCAGTGTGGTCTCAACTGCCTTCGACGGTCTCAACCGCATCCGTCAACATCAGCTTGTTTATCGAGCCTTGCGTGAGGAGCTGGCTTCAGAGGCTATTCATGCCCTTGCTCTGAACACCTCCACACCCAGCTGATTCCTCTTTTTCTCTCATCGCCCGATACCCATGGACCCCCAGACCCAATCCCGCATCGAGAGCCTGATCCAGTCGAGCCCGATCTTCGTGTTCATGAAGGGCACCAAGTTGATGCCCCAGTGCGGCTTTTCTAACAATGTTGTGCAGATCCTCAATGCTCTTGGCGTGAGCTTTGAGAGTTTTGACGTTCTCTCTGATCCTGAAGTTCGTCAAGGGATCAAAGAGTTTTCTGATTGGCCCACAATCCCTCAGGTGTATGTGAAAGGTGAATTTATGGGTGGTTCAGACATTCTCATCGAGATGTACAACGAAGGCACACTGAAGGAGAAGTTGGAAATCGCTCTGGCTAGCTGATCAATCCTGCTGAGCAAGAAAATCGTTCACCACTTCAACTAACGCTTGGTTGCGATCAATATAAGTTTTATGTCCTGCATCCTTAAGTACTTTTAGTTGCGCACAATCACCAATTGCTGATTTTGCATCCTTCATGGTCTGAGGAGTTGCAGTGTCGTATTCGCCACAGATAAGCAGCGTTGGATGAGATAGATCCTGAAAGCTTGGAAACAAGTCAAGCTCGCTGAGCATTCCTTGATGCTGGAACTCACTTGGTCCCCAAATCTGTTTATAGAGTTTGTAGTTTCCTCGTCGACGTTCACAACGCAATGCAGCTTGATCTGCATCCTTTGTTGAACGACAGAAGTGTCTGCGTTCAAATTCCTCCTCTAGATTCACCGATTCTCCTAGCTCCAGTTGCATTTTTTTGATCAGTTGATTGCAATCGGTAAGCCACCGTTGCGTGGACAGCAGAGGAGACGAGAGCAAAAGAGCTTTCACCCGATCTGGGTGATCAAGGCAGAACTGCGTCATGACGGCACCACCCCATGAGTGTCCAAAGAGATGGGCATGGGGAATTCTGAGCTGATCGAGAATGCACAGGGGCTCCGTTGCGAAGCGCTTCAGGGTCATCTGCTCAAGCTGCAGTTCAGCAGGTGACGTAAACGATCCCAGTTGGTCGTAAAAGAGCGTCGGTCTTTGGTCCGCAAGAGGGTGCAAAGCGTCATAGAGACCAACACTTGAACCACCCGGACCGCCGTGGGTGAGCAGCAGTGGAATCCGATCAGCAGCTTCGTCACAGTGAGGTCGATAGCAGCGGAGCTCAATCTGCCCTCCCTTGACTGCGACCGTTCTGACCGCCTCAAGCGAATGGCGATTGATGCCCATGGCTTCAGAGGATCAATACTGATTTGGATGTCTGTACAGAGCGCTCACATCTCCATCAGGACCGATGAAACTGGATGGATCCAGGATCCAGCGTTCAATCAGTGTTTCAAGTTTGGATAATTCCCTTGGATCGAGATCACCAGTTCGGCGCAGAGCATGCAAGTAGCCGTCTGCATAAAGACGAAGCTCTGATGGGCCGTGATAACGAGTTGTTAGTTCCTGGCATGCATCACAGAGCGCCTGGAAGTGGCGAATGGCCTCCGGGTGCTGAAGAGATGTCATCTTTGGTGAGGACGGCAGCCTCTGTTACCAGCGTGCCTTAGGAATGGCATTAGCGTAAGACGGCTTTCGGACGCCTTGTGACCTCCTCCTCCCGCGATCTCCTCGCCCATGGAACCGGTCAGGCTCCTGTGCAGCAACTGACTGTTCCCGCGATTCCTTCCCGAGAACCCGCCCGGGTTCTGGTTGTTGAGCCCCATCCAACATTGCGCACGGTTCTTGTTCAGCGTCTGCGTCAGGACGGCCACCTCACTGCTGCGGTGTCTTCATCGCAGGAAGCCATTGAGCTCTGCCAGGAGCAGTCTCCGGATCTACTGGTCAGTGCTGAACTGCTGGAACAGAGTTCTGCCCTGAGACTTGGCCAGCAATTGCGCTGTCCAGTGATTGTGTTGACAGCCCGTAGCGGAGCTGAACCTGTTGTGGGGCTACTTGATGACGGCGCGGATGATGTGCTGCGCAAACCCTTTGGTCTTGAAGAAATGGCCGCTCGCTGTCGCACTCTGCTCAAGCGAGGTCGCAGCGGTCTGCAGGAACGCGTTGCCGTTGGCCCCCTTGAGGTTCATCTGCTTCTCCGGCAAGTCACCCTGCGCGAGCAACCAGTTGAACTGAGCCCCCGTGAATTCGCACTGCTGTGTGCACTGCTGATGCCACCTGGAATGGTGCGCAGCCGTCAAGAGCTCCTGAGAATGGCCTGGCCTCCATTCAGCGGTGGACCACGCTCAGTGGACACACAAGTCTTGACACTCCGCCGCAAACTTGAGCAAGCAGGTCTTGGCGAGGGTGGTGGCATTACCACCGTTCGTCAACAGGGGTATCGATTCAGCCTGGATAACCTTCCGGAATAACAATCCACCCGTATCCGACGCCAACTGCCACTGCTGATTCCACAATCAGCATTCCGACCGCCAAACCAAACAGCAGCTGGTACGTCCAGGGTGGGGTTAACCGTTGAATCGAACTCGTCTTAAGGCCCGTTTTTTGCTCAATGATTGAGAGAAAACGATCAAACTGTTCGAGACGTTGCGGAAGCAACCTTTGTCCCAGATTGGTCGTGGTGAGGTAATAAACCGTTCCTCCTTGGCTTGTACTAACGGGAACCAGCCTTTTGATTTCATCCCACTGCAGCTGCCAACCACGACGGATCAACCAGTTGCACCAAGGGGGATGCCCCACGCTGATTCCGTTTTCATCAACGCTCACCTGCTCGCTGAGCATGGCGAGCACCAGCGCAAGTCCGATCGGAGCAGCACCCCAAAGGATGAGCTTCAACCCAGGGGGTGCCATCAACGGTAATGGCAGTACGAGTGCCAGATACACGCTGATCAAGGTCCACCTAATCAGCGGCGAAAGTCGAAACCGCTGTTCAAGCGCGGCAGGCATGTCTCAGCGATCCTCCGGTGAACCCGGCAATGGCTCGATGACATCGTTGGGTCGGTAATCACCGTTAAAGACTTCTTCTTCTCGCCCCTTCCAGAATTCACCCAGACGCATGAGGTCAGCATGGGCCTCCTGAATCGATTTGAGATAGGTCTCTGGGCTCATCTGATCACGCGCTTCCTTCAATTTTGAAAGCCGCAGCACCTGAAGCATCCAAGGCTTCCCCAGTTCACCGCGTTGTTCCAGGTAACGGGCAAGTTCAGCAGAACTGGGTTGAGGAGCTGATGCCATAGCAATGAAGTTCTCAGATGGACCTTAAACAGCTGATCAGGTCTGACGTGGTCAGGCTCAGGCAGGAAGAGCCCAAGGATTCAGACCAAGATCCGCACCGATGCGATGGCTGCAGGCATAGCCACTGAAGGCAACGGCGTTCAATCCCTGCCCCGGGAAGCATGAGTCTCCAACGCAATAGAGACCTTTTAAACCCGTTCGATTGAACGGCATCGGCAGCAGTCCAGGCAGTCGACCTGCCGGAATTGGCCCATAGGACCCCCCCATGCGCCCTAGGAAACGACGATGGGTACGAGGACTTCCAACCTCCTGAAGTTGGATGGCCTGGGATAAACCAGGAAGAATTGACTCGAGCCGCTGGATTAGTCGAGACGCATCAAGCTGCTTTTTGGCTCTGTATTCCTTGGGCTTCAGACCGTTCCAGTGCTGAATATCACTCATGGTGAAGCAATGAACGATATGCCGATCCTCGGGTGCCAGTGATGGATCCAGCAGGGTTGGAATGGAGACAAAGATCACTCCCTGTTCGGCCTCAAGTTCATTCCAGTCCTCCAGCAACAAGTGATGGCAGTGGAACCCCTCTGGCACAACATCTGCCCTTACCCCGAGGTGGACTGACAGAAAAGAACTGGAAGGTTGATAACGGCGACGCCAGGTGGATTCGGAGGCAGGAGTGTGATCCTTCGTGACCAGAGTGTTTTCTGGTGAACCGTCTCCAGCGAAAGTATCCCAGCGGGTGGCATTGCTCACGATGCGACTGCCTCTGAGTTCTTCACCATCGGAGAGGACCACTCCGACGGCACGACCCTGTTCAATCAGCACCTTCCTGACGCGGGTCCGGTAGCGGATGGTGCCGCCATGAGCTTCAAGACCTGCCACCAGCTTCTCGGCGATCCTGCCGACGCCACCCTTGGGGTAATTGATGCCACCGGCATGGCGGTCGGAAAAGACCATGCCAGCGTTGATCATTGGGGTCCGATCGGCTGGCATCACCGACCAGCAGAAACACTCCATATCAATCAAACGGAGCAATTCCTGATCCCGGATGTGTTTGCGAGCCACATCCCCCACATTGAAAGGCAGCCAGCGAGCCAGTCCCAGGCAAGCAAGGGGTGCCCTGAAAAAGACTTTGGCTAGGTAAGCCGGATCCTCAAGGGAAAGAAGCGGCATGGCATCGAGACAGCGAAAGACCTGCCAACAGGTGTCATAAAAGGCTTTGATCCCCTTCTCCTCATCGGGAAATCTGGCGCTCATCCTGGCGATAAATCCTTCATAGTCACGATCAACGGCCATGATCAGACCATCGGGGAGGTGGTATTCCAGTTGCACAGGATCTGGCACTGTTTCGCAGCGCTGCCCCACGTCAGCAAGAGCCCTCGTTAGCAGGTTGGTGTGCCCGTGCTCGCCGAATCCGAAGATCATCGAAGCCCCAACGTCAAAGGTGTACCCCTTGCGTTGGAAGCTGCCACCAGACCCCCCTGGAATCAGATACTGCTCAAGCACAACAGTTTTGGCTCCTTTGGCAGCCAACTGAGATGCAGTCACCAGCCCTCCAATGCCTGAGCCGATCACGATCACATCCCAATTTGGGTTTGAGCTCACGGCCACTCTTCGGAGATTGCTGCAGCTTCAGACCCTAGGAAACGCTGGCTGCAGCGAAGGGTGGAGTTGCAGTCAAAATCACTTCCGTACGAACAGGACAATTCAGCAAGGACTGACATCGCTGCTGGATACGATCACGAATCAGATCTATGGCACCTCCATCCATCGGTTGACTCGGATTCAAATAAACGACCACAAAGGCTGTCCGACCGACCTGATAAACAGTGAGATCAAGAAGCCAGCAAGACAGACCTGCAAGCAGGTCCTCTAAGGCAAGACGAGTGCTGCGGATCAGATCGTTGTCAGCAGAGGCACCCGCCGCCTGCCCCAAAGCGATGAGGAAACCCTGTAAGGGCTCACGTAACACCAAAAGACTCACCACCAACACCAATATCGAATCGGTGATAGGAATCAGGCCAGACAGCATCGTGCCGTTGAGGAACGGTGCACTAAGCAAAGCCAAGCCAGTCAGACCACTAATCAGACCATCAAGTCGTGCTGCCTTGGCTTCGGTGAGCAGGATCTGAGAGTGACAGCCTGTGCGGCACCAGTCGTGATGATGGCGCCAGGCAAGCCCCCAGCATGTGGCCACCATGGCAATCGAATACCAAGCGACGGGCCCTAACCGAACAGTGCTCACGGGAACTCCGTAGGCGTAATCAATCACGGTGCTGAGAGCTGAAATCGCAGCGAAAGAAAGCACCCCCATTAGCAGCAGAGAGCGGAACAGCACGTACAACGCTTCCTGTCCGTCGTAGCCAAAGGGATAAGCCCGATCTGGCGGTCGAACCACGTTGCGACTGATCCTTGCGGCAACAAGGCCAGAACCCACCATGACCGCTGAATAGAAGCCGTCCAGCAACAAAGCGTAGGAGCCTGAAATCAAGTGAACACAGACACCTGCCACCGCCATCATGGCGCTGGCAAAAACGCCGATTTTCAATGATCGGCGCTCAATCAGCCGGTCTTCAGGCAGGACAGGCGACATCAACAGACTCCTGCTTCTGTGCTGCTAGCAGCAAATCATTGAGGGCTCTGTCCCTGTAAGCGCCATAGCGACGGCGCTTGTCTCTGATCCTTTCAGGCAGTTCAGGCAACAAACCAAAGTTGGGGGGCATCGGCTGAAATTTGCCTGATGGGGCCTCACTGATGAAATGGGTGAGTGCTCCAATCATGGTTGTTGGAGGTAGGTCGAGCGTGGCTTGTCCTAAGGCCAGCCGTGCTGCATTAGTGCCCGCAAGCCAGCCGCCAGCGACTGCGGCGGCATACCCCTCAGTGCCTGTGATTTGCCCTGCGGCAAGAAGACGTTCGCGCTCTCGAAACTGAAGCGTGGGTTGTAAGAGCTCAGGAGCCTCGAGAAAAGTGTTGCGATGCATCACACCGAAGCGCACGAATTCAGCTTGTTCAAGACCTGGAATCATGCGAAGGACCCGTTTCTGTTCTCCCCATTTGAGATTCGTCTGGAATCCAACCAGATTCCAGAGGCGGCCGTCTCTGTCCTCCTGACGCAGCTGGACCACGGCATGGGCACGTCTGGCACGTCGCACATCACGATCGTTGACATCTCCCCAACGTGGATCCCAGAGTCCAATGGGCTTCAGCGGTCCATAGCGCATGGTGTCCTCACCACGGCGTGCAAGTTCCTCGATCGGTAAGCACCCTTCAAAAAAAGTGGCGCAGTTTTTCTCGAAGTCCTTGAGCTCAGCCTGTTCGGCGTTCAGAAGCGCTGCCCGAAAGGCTTGATACCGAGGCTGATCCATCGGGCAGTTGATGTAATCCGCGTCACCCTTGTCGTAACGGCTTGCTCGGAAAGCCTTCTCCATATCAATGGTTTCACCATCGACGATCGGACTTGCAGCATCAAAGAAGTGACAGTCATCACGACCTGTGAAGTCGCGAAGGTCATTGGCCAGTGCCTCGCTGGTTAGCGGCCCCGTGGCCAAGACTGTGATTTGGTCTGAGTCAGGCAGGAACATCTGTTCACGACGTTCGATCGTGACCAGAGGATGTTGTTCAAGAATCTCCGTTAGAGCGGCGCTGTAACGTCCGCGGTCAACAGCCAGTGCGCCGCCTGCCGGCACTGCATGGGCATCTGCTGTTCGGATCACCAATGACCCCAGTCGTCGCAGTTCTTCTTGCAGCAAACCCGCAGCCCGATCACTGCTGAGAGCACCGAAGCTGTTGCTGCAGACAAGCTCAGCAAATTCACTGCTGTGGTGAGCAGGAGACCGCTTGAGCGGTCGCATTTCAACCAAATGGACCGGTACTTCAGCTTGAGCAACCTGCCAAGCAGCCTCAGTACCGGCCAAACCGGCTCCAATCACAACGACGGGTCCGAAATTCAAGATTGATCAATCAATCAATCTCAACCCTATCGATCGATTCAGAACAGTTCAGAAAGCTCAGGCTTCTCCACGCTTGAGCATCATTTGCAGTTGACCAACAGCGGCACGACTGATGTTGTACCCAGCCCAGCCAAGGGCAATCAGGATGGGTGCTGCCACGACGACGACGCGAAGGTCCATGGTTTCTAGGGATGGTCGGCAGATCCTAATGAATGCAAGCGCAATAAAGGATCAATAACGTCAGTCCGTTTGGTTTTGCAGCATTTCAGCCCACCTAGCAGCGAGTTGCGCGTAGTGCACCGCGTGGTGTTTCTGTTCAACCACTGCTGAATCGCTCTGTTCCCTTTTCACCTGAGCGGGTACTCCAGCCACCAGGCTGCGCGGTGGAACATCACGCGTCACAACAGCACCTGCGGCAACAAGAGCTCCTGCACCCACTGTGACACCGTTGAGAACGATCGCTCCAATCCCGATCAGACAACCGTCTTCAAGGGTCGCTCCATGAACCACAGCCCGGTGGCCGACTGTGACGTCGGAGCCGATCAGCACTGGCGATCCAGGATCACCGTGCAGAACGGCTCCGTCCTGCACGTTGCTGCCTGGACCGATCACGATGGCCGACAAATCACCCCTTGCAACAGCAGTTGGCCAAAGGCTGGCACCTGCAGCAATCTCGACATCTCCCATCACAACAGCACTTTCAGCTACCCAGGCCTGAGTATCAATCTTTGGAGAACCGATGTTCAACGGCTCTGGAGTAGGCGAACCAATCATCAGTTCATAGTTGTGGACTCGGTGTGCTGATTCAAGTGGTTGAGATCAGAGCCAGACGAGAACACACACCAACGGTCAAGACAATTCAAGCGGACATCAATTCAAGGGTGCTCGTGGACGTTGGTTCGTCAGGGTGATATTTTTCATGGGTGCTTGAGAGCACAACCTGTCCCGGATCGGTTGCTCCGGCTCAAGTGAGGGTCGCTAGCTCAGCGGTAGAGCACTCGGCTTTTAACCGATTGGTCCTGAGTTCGAATCTCAGGCGACCCATTTCACCGACATCCCTGGAACTGCAGTCATGATGCAGTCAGCGGATCAAAGCTGACCATGGATGACAAACCACGGGTCGCCTTTGTCGATGACGATCCTCGTCTTCGCAGCCTGATTGCGGAAGAGCTTTTTGATGAGGGTGTTCACCCTCTCGCTTGCAGCACCGGTCAGGAACTACTCGATTGTTTGGCAGCGGAAAGGATTGACCTGATCCTGATCGATCTGATGATGCCGGTCATGGACGGACTGAGCTGTCTTCGTCATCTGAATGAGCACACCGAGAATATTCCGATCCTTGTCGTCACTGCATTCAACGACGAGGTCAAGCGACAGGAGTCAATGGAGAATGGAGCGACTGATTACATCGTTAAGCCGGATTTGTTTGAGCGCCTTCCGGAGCTCCTGGATCGACACCTTAAACACCCAAGACAAACAAATGAAATCGATTGACAAAGATTAAAAGACAAGAGCCATTTACTGTCCAGAGCCTTTCCCTTGATCGCATATTATTTTTCCCAAGGTGTTATTGGAGACATTAAACACAAGTTAGTTGTGGAATTTTCAGTTCTCCTGAAAACAACAAGGTACGTGCTCCATAACTTTGCTATAACCAGTTGTGAAGTCCTAGCCATTTGCCTTAAAGATGAAAGATTTAAGCGATATTAAAGATCTAGAAGAATTTGAAAGGCATCTCATGAGTCTTCTTACGGCAGAACAACGTCAGGAAGTCAATCAAATAGAAGAGTTAATGCAACTGGCGGGAGCTGCATCAACTGAGCGGGAAATAGAACGATATTTAGACGCTGAAATTCTGATTGAAGACCTTGATCAGACAAGCAGTGAACTCTATGGTTTCTTACGTGGGATAGAAGCCTCAATCCATGCCAGGGAGGACAAACTCCGCGAGCCCTTTAGTGATGAGTTTCTAATACGACAATTCACAACACTTCCGGCACCAGTTCAGACTGAAGTTGCCGAAAACTTTTGGGAAGTAGATCCCGAAATAGCGCAGATACTCAATCGCTTTTCAGCCCTTAACCAGCAAGAGAAAAGTGCCCTTATTGCTTGGCTTGATAGAAAGGAAAAGATGATTTAAGAATGTAGCTATCAGCAAGCTGCTGAGCTGGCAAATATATAATTTTTGAAATTATGGATTTTAGCAAAGACAGTCATATCTGAACTAGTAATCACACCTCTATCAATAAAAAACTTCAGCCGATACTTGGTTTGCGTTGGCAATCAACTCCAACTGCCTGGCATTGGCACTACGCGTCGGCTACCCGAAGTATTAGCGATATTTGGCTCTGTTTTGGTTCTCAAGCACCAACTTCAATTGTTCAGCTGTTTCAGGGATTTGAATGTTGTGCTGGTCTTGAGGAAGTAGAGCTTCGCCAGAACTGGTTCGGCAGCAAAGCAGCATCACTTTGAAGTTCTGGATTCCGTTGCACAAATCAACTTTTATCCGACTCAGGATTTATTAAAGCAGGTTGTTAAAGGCAGAATCTGCCTGGAGCCAAAATTTTTGAGATTGCATCGCTTCAACGATCAGCCAAGTTGGTGCGGAGGTGTCGATGGCTCGCAGCCTATTTGCTGAAAACTGTTTGATGGAGGAGTTCACCCTCTCGTTTGTAGCGCCTACCGTAGCTCTTGGATCAACATCTTAAAAGCCCAAGACACACAAATCAAATCGGTTAATAAAGTGAATGAGATAAAACGATTAACGATATTGTTTTTCTGTTAATCACATACAATAATCTATAAACCAACCACCAATGCCTGGCATGATTGAGCGCAGTTGAGCAGTAATCAAGCAGGTAAAAGAGCTTTTAAAAAGATGGCGGCAGACCTCTGAGCCATTCACCAGAAGCTCACCAAAACTTCCCAAGTACTACACCAGAGCTGTGCGGTGGTGCCCACCAGAAGACCTGTGATCTTGAAGGAGTCGAGGGGGCAATACTCCCAACACAACTCGCACACTCAAATCAATCACTTCAAAACCATGACTACACTCAATACTCAAGATCAAATCCCTGAACTGACTGACGAACAACTTGAAGCTGCCCATGGTGGCTGTGGACATCAACAAGAGGCTGTCGGTGCTAACGAAACATGTCGGACAACTTATGACCCAGCTGGTGGTGTACGCATGGTTTGCTACCAATAGGAAAACTTCGATTAATGCTAACTAAAGAGCCTACATAAAACCCCTGCATTTTGTCAGGGGCTTCTTATTGCTTCAATTACACTTAAAAGACTCGATAGCAACCTCGAATAACTGGCACGATTAAGCGCAGTTGAGTAGATATCAGGCAAGTAAAAGCGCTTTTCAAAAGGTGGCAGCAGAACTCTGGGGCATTCACCAGACGCGCACCAGAAACTAACGGGGTCTGCACCAGAGCTGTGTAGTGGCTATCACCAGAAGAGCTGTGATCTTGAAGGAGTCCAGGGGGCTACACCCCCAATAATTCATTCCTTAGAACAATGACAGAAGAACAACTCACAGCTTTTCTGGCTAACGCCAAAGAAAACGGCAGACTTCAAGAACAGCTCAAAGCAGCGGCCGATACCAAGGCTGTTGCTGCCATTGCTAAACAATCAGGGCTTAATATCTATATTGATGGTCTTATTATAGTTCAACCAAGACTTTCAGATAACGAGCTGGAAGGTGTTGCTGGTGGACGCGGTTTCTCCTATCTACCACAACAATGTGTGACTGACTATTTATGTGGATGATAGGCGTCAGGCGTATTGCAAAGTGTCTAGATGGCTTACTCAAGCACAGATATTTGAGCCTGGGCAAAGGCAGTCTCGAAGATGATGATCGGGCCAATGAACAGAATTGAGTAGAAATAGATCAGGCGCAATTGGCATCGTGGCAAGATATTACTTAACAACGCCAACTGACACTCATGCTGTGGCAAAACGATCATCCTGGATAATCTTGCACCAGTCAATTATTACTGCCTGCAATGATCTCTGGATGTTGCACTGCAGACATGAACGAGAAGAACCCTATAATTTTGTTTGAAAGCAAGTGCTTTGAGAAATATAATGCACATTATTTAGCTTATAATTCTTTTGTCTTGCCCGACATTGTAAATCACCCAAACGGGGGAATATACACAGTTCACCTTCCCCCATTCGTGGGAGGTAGATTCAGGAAATAAAGCCTATTTTTAGTGAAGATATTTCTATGATTCGATGTCGGAAAAACAGAACTACGTGCGGTCATCATTTTCCGATGGTGCTGCAAAATTAGCTGTATCCATACTGCAAACAGCTAAGGAGCCTGAGAAAGTATTCCAACATGGTCGATATTTTATAATCCCAGGAATGACCACACTGCACAAAGAGTGTTTTGAAAGATTGCTAAATTCTCCAAAGGTTCAGGATCTGCTGGCCAATCGGCCTTCACCAATATGGCCAGATCTTGAAGAAATGGGTGCAATGCCCAAAGGGAGTCTTGGATGGTGCCTCCAACAACGTATGAACAAGCTCGGTATTTCTTTTTTACCTGAGCCAGAACTTCTCGAAACAGAGTCTGATGAGGCTTTCTTTACAAGCAGATCAGTAAGATCCCATGAAATTCATCATACGATTCTTGGTCTGCCGATCACGGTCGCAGGTGAGGCTGCTGCCTCGTCATTTTATGCGAGCACTGGGTCGATGCCTTTTGACATTGGAGTTCTGGCTTCATGGATGTTGCGTGGATCTTTCCAACCGAGTGAGCGCAGACTGATCTGGGATGGCATCGGTTTCGGTATTGCAATTGGTCAGGTGGTACCTGAACTTTTCTCACCACGTTGGGAAGAGGGATGGGAAAGGTCGGTCATCGATTGGCAGAACGAACTAGGCATTACCGAGGTGTTGAAGAAATCTCCGTTCCAGGAGTACTTACAATAGAGCTATTTCTAAAGTCTCTGATTACTCCATTTCAACATTCCTCAATCAATCATCATCTCTGTTGCTGATCGAAATCTTAGCTACATACACAATCATCACTCAATTAAAAAGATAAAATTGGATTATTAGCATGTTTGTCTGCAAACTCTAGTCCCTAAAAATTCAGACTGAAATAGAAGTTTATAAATATTTCAAATTCAGGCTTTCCATGACGTTGGACGAACTTCTGAAAGAATGAAACCATATCCTTCTCTTGTTCTGGCTCATACACCCATGAATAGAGCAGGCACGTAGGTCAAACATGTCCCAGGCAAGAACATGGGTTACATAAGCCTTGACTTTGTTTTAGCAGACGAACTTTCTGAGCGACCCCCAAAAGCTTCTGCCGGCATGCACGGCGCTTGCGCGAGACGAGTCACGCACTACTGGGGTAATCAACAACCTTCAGAGAATCTTAGTAATCCAGAGTGAGCAACTCGCATTAGGAATGCTCACTGCTCGGCTACTGATCGCTAGAGACCGACGCCGAACCTGCTGATCCAAGGACCACAGCAGCACTACCCTGTGCCTAACCACCAAGCTTGCCATCACACTTGAGGCCGGACTGCTGGATGACTAGAACTGAAACCTCAGACACTGCATCGATTGGGAACAATCAGGGCGGCTGGATTTGGCAGGTGAGGAAACGGGCGACACGGGGGAAGGGCCTGGGGCTGGATATCTCTAGATAACACTGTCTGAGCAGAGTTAGCGCATGACCTGAGACCCACTGCCGCAAGATGATTCAGCCAGATCCCCGTCAGGTCCTACTATGTGGGAGTAACGGGGCGTGGCGCAGCTTGGTAGCGCGGGTGCTTTGGGAGCACTAGGTCGCAGGTTCGAATCCTGTCGCCCCGATTGCGATCTCAGCGATTGACCCTCAAGGTTGTGCGCAAAACGTGCGCAAAATCACGCCATATCTGGTGGGCTTTGCGCACGACTTTTGCCAGTTCTTGCCAGATTCCGCCTCCGCAGCGATATATTCAGCGCACGGAAAGGACAGACCACTTGAAAATGAGCCCCACCGCGAAGGTGTGACTAGCTCTGCTTCTTATGTGATCTGACGACCTCCGCTTACCAAGTGCTTCGAAACTCTCCTGTCATATAGGCAGCGAAAAGTCGACTGACACGCAGGCACAAACAGCTCTAATTCTCCCCTGAACATGCACAAATTGCGTGTTGCAGGGTCAATGTCTGCCTGCAATGAATCAAACCCCATAGTGGGTGCCAGAAAAGGAAGCTCAAGAGTTTCTTGGTCTCGCAAACAGCACCCTTCGACTCATGCGCCGTGAGCGCAAACTGCTGCCTGGAGAACATTGGATCTTTGCCACTGGCAAACCTAATGGCCCAGTGCATTACGACATCGCTGCGATCCGCAAGCACCTCGTTGAGCTGACGATTGCTGCAGCGAAGGAAGAGGATCAGCGTCGAAAGCAAGAGCTAACGACACGCAGAAATGCTGTCGAGACCTACGACGCCCCGCACCTGGATCAACTGATCGCGGAGGTGCAGAGCTGATGCCATGTCGGATCTCTCGTGTTGTTGGTAAATCCAGAGAAGACACCGCCACCGTTCTCACAACGGGACAAAGGTGGGAATCATTACGGGCTGGTTTCTGGGGTGGTTTGAATCACCCAGAACTGGCGATTGATTGCCGTAATCGCGCCAAGGAGTACGACGCAGCCCTCACCAACCACCTGAATAATCAGAAAAAGGGGTAGGTATTTCTACCCTAATTTTCCTGTAAGTCCATCAACAGCTGACTGCAAATGTCAGCAGGTGTTTGGTATACGGAAACCAACGGATTAGGGGGTTGGGACTCATGCCCTATCTCTTTACATTGCGGCTATGAATGCTTCACTCACCACACCACAGACCCACAAGGAATACATCTATTACGAAGCCAGATTTGGCGGCGTAAAAGATCGCACCTCGATGGTTCGCCTGTCCCGGCAGATGTACGCCCATGTCGGAACTATCGCCCGTCAGGAAGATTCCGACTGCTCGACTGTCATCAGGCACGCAGTCTTCGAATACCTAGAACGAAAGGGTTTCAAGCCCTTTCAGCCTCAATGAAAAACCGCCTCAGGTCTCCACACCCTCAGCGGTCTTCAGACAACGTGCTTTCTACAAATGAACTCTATCCGAGGTCGGCAGTCAACCGACACCCAACACATTCAATCGGTCACACAAGCAGCTGCTGCACGATTTGCAGAACCGCTCCCGCTGCCTCCTGAATACGACTTTCAGGCAGACGTGCAGAACGATCTCAAATTCGCTGCTTTGCTCTGCGCCATCAGAAAGATCGCAAAGCAACGCGGCACAACTATCACCCAGCAACTTGATACCTGGGAGGCGGGTGAGTGAAATCATCTGGGCACAATCAACCCTGCCCCGTTTGTTCCAGGGTCAAAGACGCTGATTGCAGATTCAACGATCAAGTTGTCCTCTGCCATACCGGCACTGATCTACGCCCAGGCGATCAGATCACCATCAGCGGGGCGCAATGGGCATTCATTCACCACAACGGTGGGTTCAGTGGTTCAGCCGCAGTCTTCAAGCCACACAGAGAAAGGGATTCACATAGGGGTCAACGCCTCCAAACCCCTAATACTGCGCAGGAACTTCTATCCCGCCAAACCAAGCGCTCTCAATGGGCGCACATCCTTGATCAATTCCACGATGCCTACGACGAGGCGTGGAACATCCCCGACCTCTACACCTGCACCCCTAATCAATTCCAATCCGCCTGCGCAGCCGTATCAGACGCACAGGCCAAAGCAGCAGCCCTCCGCCCTCATCTCAGGACCATCTGGAGGGATCACGACGACCTTGCGCAGCTGCATCGCCTACGCGTCGAAGCTCAGCTGAAATCCATCGCCTACATCGCAGAAGATCTCAGACAGTTTCAACAGAACGAACTCGGTCTCCCTTGCCCCGCGGCTGTTCGAGAGCTGGAGGCAAGCCAATGACAACCACTCCAGATCAGGCAGAACTGGCCAAGGTCTTTGAACTGCCAACAGGGCATAACCAAGACCCGCTCGATAACTGGGAATCGATCATCACCAATCTGGTGAACCCTGATCATCCTCACTTCGAAAAAAACATCATCAGACGCCAGATCCGTGCACAGACAGCAGCACAGGAAAACGATCTCCGCGTCTCTCCAGATCAGGTCAGAGCACGCCTGATCCAGAAGCAACGTGATCTGATCGCTGACACTGATTCCAAAGGCGTTGCTGGCGGAGACGTTGCCAAATTTGCGGAAAAGACCTGGCTTATCCAAGGACTAATCGCTGAAGGTTGCCTCACTGGAATTGCAGCGTTCGCCAAGGTCGGTAAGACCAAAGCGCTAACCGAGCTGGCGGCTTCTCTCATCCATCAGCAGTCCTTCATGGGTAACCCTGAATGGATGCCTGCTCCAGGGCCGCACAAGCTCATCCTGTGGTGGACAGACCAGCCTGGTGTTGACTCTGCTCAATACCTAAAAGCTCGTGGCCTCATGGAGCCCGATGGCACCCTGCACCCGCAGATCATCAAGCTCTACACGCAGGAAGACGGTCTCTGCTGGGATGACCAGGGCATGGATGAAATCATCCAGATCACAACAGCTGAACCTGACTCGATCCTGCTGACTGACAGCTTCTACGCCAACGTCCAGCCCATCTACGGAAGTGATCAAGAGGCGGAATCAGGCGGTGCTCTCATCGATGTTCAGACCTATTGCACCAAACGCACCAAGGCTCACGTCTGCGCTTTCCACTCACCACAGGAGAAAGACAAGGTTGGCGTTGAAGCAATGCGTGGTCATGGCTCAGCCAAAGGCGTGGTCTCCTCCACCATCAGCCTGCATTTCCTTGAGAAGAAATCCGCCACAGGATCAAACAAATGGGTCAGCGATAAAGAGAACCCCCATCGCCGTCTCGTCTTCGAAGGTCGTGGTCCCTATGTCGACATGCTCGTTCGCCTTGATGGTGCAGCAGGCACTTGGGAAGTAATCGGCAAGTTCGATCGGGCTCTCGCTGAATTGCAGTCCGACGATCAGAAGAGTGAATCCATCGGCGGCCTAACTGAAGGTCAACGACAAACACTCGAATGGGTCGGCGCTGCGTCTGAAATCTGGAAGCACCCTCATGGCGTCACGGTGCAACAGGTCGCAGCTTGCAAAGTGCAGCATCTCAACCGCGAAGCGACTGGCTCGGAGATCGAAACCACACGCAAACAGCTTCGCGCTTGCACCAAAGCAGAGCTGCTTTCACAGACCACAAAGGGCAACACCCATTACTGGGCATACAAACAGCAAGACGGCTGACTTGGTTGAACCCCAGCGACACCAGTCAATCTGATGGTTGACTCCTTGCCCCGTTTTGCCTATTTCAGCCCTCTTCCGTGTGGGAGGTTGAGAGAAAAAACTGGCTGATTTCGTTGATCCCCAGTCCACAACTGGCTTCTCTTGGTTGACCCCGATGGTTGTCAACCGTTGTCAACCACTCCCCTCAAACACCAAACCCCCCATCACCACTACAACCCAACCAAGTCAACCAGAAAAAATGTCTCACCTCTTACACGCGTGCGTAAGCAGAACGAGTTAGCCGCTTCTATTTATGACGTCTTAAAATTTTTAAAAGGCTCAGAGTTAGTAACATCGTGGCTGCATCGATTGAGCAGAGAAAAGAAGCAGAAATTAAGCGCAATCGTGCTTGGCAATTACATCTGAACGGTGCCCCGCAATTTGCAATCGCTGCCGAGTTGGAGATAACCCAGGCCAGGGTGAGCCAATTCATCAAGCAATCAGCCAAGGCGCACCCGATCAATCAGCTGACGCTCGAAGAGCGGATGGCAGTCAGCGAAGAGCGCTGGAATTTGTCTGAGCGGGAATTACGCGAGCAGATTGCGGTGCAACGCCAACACGGCCGCACCGTCACTGAAACGGTCACCGACGCCATGGGCCGCACCACGGTGAAGACCACGCACGAGCCTGGTGTCGATCCAGCTCTGCTCCGTGCGCTGTCAACACATCACGATCGCCGTGCTCGTCAGCTCAACAATCAGCTCAGCCCTGATACCGGTGTCCAGGCGATGCAGGTCAACGTCGTGAAGGATTTCATTCAGCAGGGCGTTGGCCAGGGCAAGCTCTCTGCCGAGCAGTGGAATCAGCAGGCAATCGACGTTTGATTGCTTAATAAGCAACGGGTCCACCAGTTACTGACTGCATTGCTGCACCGCTGTGCGCAAGAGTGTGCGCATACCGACCACCAGTGATCCGCTGACTGACTGCTGTGATGCCCTGCTGATCAGGTGGATTTAATTAAATCGACCAGCCTGCTTTAGAGGTTAGAAGGAACTCCCTTTATTTACACTTCCAGCATGTTACCCCCGGCGCAAAGACGTCAGGACAAGGGACCTGAGCGCAATTAATGTCTGTAGCCAAATTTGTTTGACCAGAGTTGCTGCCAGAGCCAGCTCTGGGAAGCTTCTGTCCAGGGAGATACCAAACCCCATCCAAAAAGTAAGCCTTCCCATTAGATACTTTGCTAGGAGGTTTTTGGGCAGCAGGCATAATTCTTCTTCTCATTTGGGCTGAAGAACCGGCAGATGCAAGTCCTCCAATTGCACCAAAAGAAATCATCAAAACAGCCCAGTAAATAGCCCTTTTGTTCATAGTTTTGCGACGACAGTTTTCAGCATATAAATGCATTTATTTTTCGCCCAATTTTTTCATTGAATTCTCATCAAGGAACAATGCAAATTTAATTTAATTTTTTTGAAGCTGGCTGACACCATTTGATGGCTGGATGTCCAGCCATGGATTCATCGGCAAAACGCGATTGTGGTTTTAGGGGTGCTGGCGAAGTGGGACGTCCCACCTCGGGATTGACACCATTCCGCCGCTGCTGACTACTGCTGATTGATCAGCGCCTGATGCACCGCTTCACGAACGAACCGCGTGCCGTCTTTGCCCATGGCCCTGACTGCCTCGTCATCGGACTCGTATAGGCGCACACCAATGGGCTTCTTGCTCAGTGGTTCCTGCCCATCCGGCACCTTGTACTGATGCTGTTGCAGGTGTTTAACCGAGCCCATCTCTGACGCGTTCACATGTCAGGCACGGTAACGCTTGCGGTCATGGTGGCTAGCGGTAACTTGTGAGCCTGTGAGTAACTTCTCGATGACTGCAGCGCCTGTTGATCTAGTGAGCGACATGCAGGCGATTGAGGACCATTGGCACGAGGGTCAGTTCTTGATGGCCACGGGGCAGTTCACTGAGGCGGAGTGGAGCGAGCACGAGGCGATCACGATGAGCGCGTTGATCGTGTTGGGCCTTGATGGGATGAAGCAGCTGGGTAGGCGATGCCTACTTGAGGGAGCGATCGAGCTGGTCTGATCAGTCGCTCCAGTCGTTGAGGAGGTGTTCGAGCATTCCTGCGATGAAGTCATCAGGGCAGTTGATTGATTGCTGGAGATCTTTCAGCTCCTGTGAAATTGCTTCAATTACTGGGCTGATTTCAAGGTTGAGCTGATCGTCTGTGGGCTTGAAGGTGTTGTTCATGAGATTGATGGCGTAGGGGTGATGAAGCGTTAACCCCTACCCCTCAGGAAGGATGAGGGGGATGCGTGCAGCGGGTTTGATGTTCTGCTGCTTGTAGCTGTTGCATGGAAAGCCAGTGATTTCGGAGATGCTGGCGATTAGCTGACCGTTGTATGTCTCGGTGCCGTTGTCTTGGATGGTGGGGGTGATTTCTGCCCCGTCGATTGTTGGCACCCAAGTCCAGCGGCGGCGGTTGTTGATTTGTGCCCCGCTGAGGTCTGAGGGGTTGGGCTGTCGGGTGTCTTCGTGGTGTGCGCGAGCTAGGCGAGAGCGAACTTCGTCGGCGTGTTCTTTGCGCTCGACGTAGAGGGGCCAGATGCGAGGGGTGATGCCGATGAGGCTGGCGACCCGTTCGCATTCAGCTAGCCAAGTGTGGTTGTGATGGGCTTCTGTTTCACCTTTGCGGTTGGGGGGGTATTTGATGCCCTGTTGATGGTGTGACTGGTGCATCGACTCGTGGAGCAGGGTGCCAAGAGCAGTGCCGACGCCAAAGGCTTCAGGGCGGAGACCCCAGGAGTCGAGAGCTTGATTTCGGTTAGCCATGACCCAATCAATTTCACCTTGCTTGGCGAAGTCTTGGCCTGGGAGGGCTTCATGAAGGGTGATGGCGTTGTTTTTGGGGTTGTAGGAACCGAAGTTGCAGCCAGCGGTGAGGCCCCAAAGGATTGCGCCTGGTGTGAGGGATGAATCCCAGAAGCGTGAGTTGATTGATTGCCAGGTATCGAAGGACCAACCACCACGGACTGGGAAGAGGATTTCTGCTGCTTGGCGGTAGGCGGTGATTGTCGTCATAGGGGTTTCGACCTGTTGACCCCTACCATAGCACTCTGACGCGTTAACGTGTCAAGCATGATATAATAGATATAGCCTATTGAGCGATCCATGGGGTCCCGTTGGCGTCTTCACTGCATTGACTACTGATGAACACCGCACTTGCCTGGATGGCTGTGCTGGTGACGCTCCCGCTGATCGTTCTGTTCTGGATGACTGAGAGCCGATCCACCCGCATCCAGCGCCTGCGCCGCCAGGGGCTGACCTGGAAGGTCATTGCTGCCCGCTACGGCTGCAGCGCTACGACAGCACGGAGATGGGCCAACGCATGATCTCGCCGGGGGTCACCCCTGGTGAAAAGGGAACACGTGTTCCCCTCAGGTGGGCACGTGCCCACTTTTGAAAAGGGAGCCCCGGCTCCCCTCAGGTAGGCCCCGGAGCACAGCTGTGCTCAGAAGGGAGCACGTGCTCCCCTCAGGTACTCCCCGGCCCACTTTCCGCAACATTGTTAAGTCCCGAGCACGCCCGTGCTCAGGGGAGCGCCCGCTCCCTTTTGCACCGCTGATTGCCGCGTGCTCGCGTCAGGCTGACCATTCCGCAGAATCGGTCTCGTCAGAATGAACTGTTGCCTCGATCGCAGTTCATTGGCTGATACCTCGCCCCGCACCATCCAGCTCAGTGCATGGCAACGCAAGGTTGCTGGCCTGGTTCAGAGCGTCGATGAACTCAACACGCTCGTTCTCGCTGGTGGTCGAGGTGGCGGCAAGTCGATCCTGCTGATCTGGCTAATTGGTTACTTCGCCTTGATCAGTGGCGAGTCACTCAATGCCGTGTTGATCAGGCGTGATCTAGCTGGACTGTCCAAGCTTGAAGACCTGCTGTTTCAGCAGATCCCGACGTTGATGCCAGGCTCGAAGTATTTCAAGGCCAAGCGCCAATGGAAGCTCAGTAACGACGGCACGCTCAGGCTGATTCACATGGACGCAGGCGATGCGTTCAACAAGATTCAGGGTGAAGACCTGAGCCATATCTTCTGGGATGAACTGGGGCAGGAAGCCGATCCGCAGGTAGTGCTCAGGGCTCGTTCATCCATGCGAACGACTGACCCGACCGTGGTGCCAAAGTTCATTGCTACGGCCAACCCGCTTGGACCTGGCAGCTGGTGGATCAGGGATTATCTGGTCACCAAGGCGATGCCGAACCGCATCTTCACCTGTGAGTTCTTTGGTGCTCAGCCTGCGGTCTGGATCAAGTCGACGCTCAGGGATAACCCCTATCTCTCGAACCCCGATCAGTACGAGAAGGAACTGCGGGCCAGTTGCTTTGGCGATGAATCAAAGATCGCCGCTGAAGTGCTGGGCGAATGGGGTCAGGTCACTGCTGGATTCTTTGGCTCGTGCCTGAGCATTGAGCGATCAATGCTGCCCCGTGATTTTCAGATCCCTTGGTATCCCGATAAAACCGGATCGTTTACCGAAAAGACCAAGGCTCATTGGTGCTGGATCGGTGGTGACTGGGGCACGGCCAGCCCTGCATGCGTCGTGTTGATGTGTCAGATCCAGGAGCCAATGATGGTCGGAGAGCGTCATATCGCCAGAGGTAGTTGGGTATGCGTGGATGAGGAATACGTCTGCTCGATTCAGCCAGACGGATCAAAGGAATGGAATAGGGGTGATCGCTCATTAACTGCACCGCAGTTTGTGGAGCGAGTGAAAAAGCTCTACATGCGGAATGGGTTCACTGATTGGGTGATTCCGCACCGCAGAGTGATTATGGATTCAGCAGTTACTGCACAGCTTGGTTTCGGCGGTCATAGCGATCCAGTGACACTGAGCACTGAATTTAAGAAGTACGGATGGCAGGTCACTGGTAGCCCGAAGAGCAGCCGTGCTGTCGGCTGGCAACTGATGAAATCTCTGTTGTGGCAGGCAGGCAGTGATGAGCCTGGTTTGTTTATCTCAGAGCGGTGCGAAAGCTTGTGGGCGACGTTGCCTTATTGCATCAGTGATGATCGCAATCCGGAGGATATGGAGAAGGCAGCGCCTGATCACTCTGCTGATGCTGTCAGGTATGTATTGACCGCAGCGAACCAAGGCCAGCACAGCTATCGGCAATCACAGCGAAGCGGAGCACATCCGCTGATGTGGGGTAAGGAAGAGAAGCCGAGACGATATTCAGGAGGCGTGCGGACGTTTAAGCCAATGCCGATTCGTTGAGGGGTTAAAGCAGAGGGCTACCGAAACGGGGGAGTCAGACGGGTGGAAGATCACTCGAATGGGTGATGTGAATCCGATTGATTCCGGAGATGGTGAAGAGGTCCAGGAGGGATGACCTCCAGCACGAGATCAACGAAAGGAAAAAGGAAGTCCTGGGCATAAGACCCATTAGGCATCTAAGACGATTGCAACCATCAGGCTTATGCGGTTCGTGATTTCGACTTTTGATCACCACTAAAAACAGCCGCAGTCTGTTGTTGCCTATTCACTTGAAGACTGAAAATATCCGGGCGGTTGTAGTGACCAGCTATATCGAGGCTTCGTCGAGAACTTCGCACTTCAGCCAGATCAATATCAGCATAAAGGATACCAACTTCTGAATCCAAGGGGCCAGCAATCATGGTTCCACCCGGAGCGATGATCGAGCTTTTGCCGGAATTGATCTGCTCATCATCAGTAAAGATTTGCTTGCGGCCTGGAAAAGCGGCAGGAACGTCAGAACCACGCATGGAGGTGCAGCAATTAATCACATAGCAACGACCTTCGCGCGCAATGTGTTGCATGCTTGCTTGCCAGCCATCACTGCTATCCCATGTCGGTGCAACATAAATTTCAACGCCTTGAGAGTACAGAGCCATGCGAGCGAGCGGCATGTAGTTCTCCCAGCAAATGAGTGCACCAACACGTCCCACAGGTGTGTCATTGACACGCAGGCCTTGCCCATCCCCAAACCCCCAAACCATTCTTTCAGGGTTGGTAGGCATTAACTTACGATGAACATTTGCATACGCACCATGACAATCGATATGCACGTAAGAATTAAAAAGTGTTGTGCGACTCTGGGAATTGTCGATCTCATTGATACCGATCAGGATGTCAACTTGATGATGCTTTGCAAGGGATCTCAGCGGATTTAAGTGTTGCCCATCGAGATTGACTGCATTCTCAAGCATCAATGCATGAATCTCAGAAGACAGTCCCATATCCCCACCAGGTCTTAGGCGCCATATGTAGGTTGGATAACCGGGGATAAAAGCCTCAGGCAAAACAATCAGTTTTGCACCCGCTTGTGCAGCGGCATCGATTAGAGAAACCGCCTTCTCAATTGTTTCAGCACGATTGCCAAGTACAGGCGGGTATTGAATCAGCGCAACTTTTGAGAGCATTAGATGGCTTTAATTCAATACCTGTAAATTGGAGCCTGACTAAGCATTGCTCATGAAGCCGTTCTTAACGACCGGTGAGAGTTTCTTTATCTTCTGCTGAGATACAGCTGAGTCCTGCCGCCTTCAACTTGTCGCAGAGGCGCTTGATAAGAAGACCAATGGTCGAGGAACCTTTGTTGAGTTCGAAATCAAAAACTGTTTCTGGCAGGCCCAAGCCAAGAGACCAGACAACGCACTGCACAGAACGTGGATGGAGATATTCAACTATGTCTGGCCACAGCCTCATACGCGGGTCCTTCACGATCGCTTCGAGGAACTCTCCGGACTTTGCCGTTGAGCCATGAGGCCAGCTCAGGATCTGGATTGCTGGACGGGGCAGGTGATCCACTGCGGCGGCGGTGCCCGTGACCCGAGCATTCACAACCTGTTCCAGATAGCTGATGTGGATTCAGGTGTGATCCGCTGGGTGAACGCTGATCTGGTGACGCACATCCTTCCGAGGGAACCAGGGCAATGACAAAGCCCCGCACTTGGCGGGGTTTTTGCTCTCCTTTACCCTTCGCGGCACAGTCTTCCGAGTAAGCTAAGCCCAGTCAGGCAGGTGGTTCTGAGCCATTCACCAGTTGCTCACCAGAACTTCGCGGGGTCTACACCAGAGCTGCGTAGTGGGGTTCACCAGAAGGGCTGTGATCTTGAAGGAGTCGAGGGGGCAACACCCCCAACACAACTCACACACTTATCAGCTTTAAAACAATGACTACTTCAATCTTCAATGCTCCCTTGCAAATCAAGGAAGCTATTCCAACCTCCACCCAGCCAGAGCTTGAACCGCTCTTCGATCAAGAGTTGGAAGCTGCTGCTGGGGGAATGTACCTCGGCAATCTGGATCGCGTCCTGGCACCACTCGATCGCTGTCTCTCACCTCTGGGAAGATGTTTGTAAAAACTGAACGCAGGCCTCTCAACAAGTGAGACCAATTACGCCCCGCCAAGTGCGGGGTTGTTTATTGCCTACTGCCGACCGCTGCTATGACTGCTGAACAGACCTAGTACCCATGTCAGACGAGCAACTCAAGGCATTCCTTGAAAAGGTCAAAGCAGACACCAGTCTTCAGGAGAGACTGAAGATGGAAGGTGCTGACCCTGCTGCGATTGCGAAAAATGCTGGGTTTAGGACCTCTGCCGACGAATTGAAAGGAGAGATTTCAGAAGAAGAGCTAAATGAGAGCAACAATTGGAATGACATTTTGAGAAAATATTATTATATTGCTTGTCAATAGCTTAACTTCCTGCTCGTATTAAGAGCCTGAATTCCATGCGGATGCAGGGGATTTTGAATGCATCAATTAATCCCATGAGAACAAAAAAATACCATCCAATGTCTAGTACGATTATGCGTATTAATTATCAGCCAAAGACGCTGCTGCATATCGTTGCTATGATTATAGATCACGCTTGATACTAATGTCCCTAGAGCAACTCAAAGCCTTCCTTGAAAAAGTCAAAGGCGATAGCTCCTTACAGGAGAAGCTGAAAGGCGCAGCTGACCCTGATGCTGTTATTACGATTGCCAAAATAGAAGGTTTTAGTATCTCTGCTGATGACTTGAAGAGCGCTCAATCAGAGGTTTCTGATGCAGAGCTGGAAGGTACGGCTGGCGGTCTACGTACTCCTCTCTCGGCGCACTGTTGCGTAGGGTGAGCTGAACTCGGGGATGTGATGGCTGCTACATATACATATCATCAAAGCCCTAGGAACGGTAAAGAACGTAAGGACAACCGAGCCTTACACTAAACCCCCTGCATTGACAGGGGCTTTTTATTTCTTCAATAGTCTGGCTAACCCCACAAATCAGCATCCAATACCTGGCACGATTGAGCACATTAAGTATTAACTAAAGACGCTGCAGCGGAACGTTGCTATAACCGTTAAAGACTCCTGAAACCTATGTCAGAAGAGCAACTCAAAGCCTTCTTAGAAAAGGTTAAATCCGATACCAGCCTTCAGGAGAAACTCAAAGTCGCTGTGGATGCTGAAGCTGTTACTGCCATTGCAAAAGAGGCTGGGTTTATGATTTCAGCTGATGATTTGAAGAAGGTTCAAGATGAGGTTACAGAAGAGGAGCTGGAAGGCGCAGCTGGTGGATTCACGAATTTTACACCCATGACGCCAGGCATGGGGGCACAAGGAACCATTGCCAGGCCTATAGTAGCGAAACCAGTTGACACATCAGTCCTCAGCCCCTGCAATGGCTGATTTCTTAAATAGTCTGACAGTAATCCCATCAATCAGCCTTCAATACTTGGCACGATTGAGCGCTGTAAGTATTAGCCAAAGACACTTCATGACATTATTGCTATAACCGTTAAAGACTCCCGATATCCATGTCAGAAGAGCAACTCAAAGCCTTTATAGAAAAGGTCAAAGCTGACACCAGCCTTCAGGAGAAACTCAAAGCCGCAGCTGATTCAGACGCAGTTCTTGCGATTGCGAAAGAAGCAGGTTTTAGTATTTCTGCTGACGACCTGACTAAGGCTCAATCAGAGATTTCTGAAGAGGGGCTGGAAGGCGCGGCTGGTGGGGTGCCTTGTCCTGTGTCGGCTTATACCCTACACGGCGGTGGTTGTGCGGCTTGAAGTGACTCATATCCTAAAGGTGTAGTGCTAGTTTAATCAAAGCCCCAGCAACCTAGGAGTTTTTTATTGCTTCAATCACTCCAAAAAGACCATCAATCAGCCTCCAATGCCTGGCACGATTGAGCGCAGTAAGTATTAGCCAAAGACGCTGCAGCAGACTGTTGCTATGACTGCTGAAAAGACCTGCTACTCATGTCAGAAGAGCAACTCAAAGCCTTTCTCGCCAAAGTGAAAGGTGATTCCAATCTTCAAGACAAGTTAAAAGCAGCTAAGTCACCTGAAGATGTTGTGAGCATCGCTAAAGAACACGGCTTCGAATTCACTGCTGATAAGATTACTGATCTCAGTGAAGAGGAACTAGAAGGCGTGGCTGGAGGGTGTGGGGGAGGTGCAAGCCATTGTTGGAATCAAACTGAACATTGTATAAATACTGGCTGATTTCTGGAGGTATTTGAATAGTCTGATTTCCCCTCGGCTTCAAAACTTACACACTCAAAGCCTCTGCATTGCCAGGAGCTTCTTATTTCTTCAATGGTCTGAATAATCCCATAAATAAGCCTTCATTACTCGGCACGATTGAGCGAAGTTGAGCTGAGATAGTCTGGGCTTAATCAGTAATCAATCCTCCTTTTAAATCGTAATTCAAACTACAGCTGAGCCTAAAAGAAGCAGAGTTACTAAATAACAGCATTTTTATCGCTAAGCAACATGGCTATGAATTCACAATCAAATTAATCAAACACCTCAATGAAGCTGATTAAGATTATTGAGTAGAGCAATGATCTGCCTCCACGAATCAACGAACTGAAAAAAACAAATCGCGTGCACTTTATACTATCAATCATTTACGTCTATAGTAGCTATGCATCATTGAAGTGTTAATAGCACACCACTTGCAAACCATACTCGTCTACGATGCACAATTAGACAATTCCATAAGCAAGCATTGCATCAGCAACTTTGGTAAAACCAGCAATATTTGCTCCTGTAATATAATCAGTATAATTTTCGGACTTACGACTATGCTGAACACACTTAGAATGAATTTCCATCATAATTGACTTTAAGCGCTGATCAACTTCTTCTCGACTCCAAGACAAACGCAATGCATTCTGACTCTGCTCAAGGCCAGAGACTGCCACACCACCAGCATTTGCAGCCTTAGCAGGAGCAAGGATGACCTTCGCATGGCGAAATTCATGAATACCTTCAAGGGTGGTTGGCATGTTCGCACCCTCAATCACAGCCTTAACTCCATTCCTGATGAGTTCCTGTGAATCTGTCTGGCTTATCTCGTTTTGTGTGGCACAAGGAAAGGCAATATCACAGGGAACACTCCATGGTCTCTTTCCTGCGTAAAAATCAACACCATCGTATTGATTAGCAAATTCGTGGATTCGACCACGACGGAATGTTTTTAGCTCTTTTACATAATCAAGCATTTCTAGATTAATACCATTTGGGATATGTACAAAACCTTCCGAATCGGAAAGTGTAACAACTTTAGCTCCTAACTCTATTGCCTTTTCGACTGCGTAGAGTGCCACATTGCCAGAACCAGAGACTAAACATTTTTTGTCAACTAGAGAGTCACCTATATAGTTCAGTATATTTTCACAGAAATAAGCACAACCATAACCTGTCGCTTCAGTACGAACAAGACTTCCACCGAACGACAGCCCCTTACCAGTCAGGATTCCACTAAATCGATTCTCAAGACGCTTATACTGTCCAAACATATAACTGATTTCACGAGAACCGACACCAATATCACCAGCGGGCACATCTGTATCCTCACCAATATGCCTATGCAGTTCAATCATCAGAGATTGACAGAAACGCATTATTTCCCGGTCACTTTTTCCCTTCGGATTAAAGTTAGAGCCACCTTTTCCTCCACCCATCGGCAGACCCGTAAGACTATTCTTGAAGGTTTGTTCAAAACCTAAAAATTTCAAGACACTTAATGAGACATTTGGGTGAAATCGCATTCCACCTTTATAAGGGCCGATTGAATTATTAAACTGCACACGCCACGCACGATTAGTACGTACATTGCCAGCGTCATCTTCCCAGCAGACTCGAAAAATAACGACGCGATCAGGTTCAGTCATCCGCTCTAGAATCTGTGCATCCTTGTATACACTATTGCAATGAATGAACGGTATTAGGGTTTCTACAACTTCATGGACAGCTTGATGAAATTCCGGCTCTCCAGGATTTCTTTTGACCAAACCCTTCATGAATTGATCTATCTCGTTGCTAGCAGCATCAGACATCAGCGATGGTTTCTTAACACAATAGTCAGTATGACGGAATTACTTGTAGCTGAAGTGACTTTGAATACAATCGTTTACCCAGATCAACTTATGAATATGACCAAAGAATTTAAGAAAACATGGCAGCAAGATGATGAAAGAATGATCCTTTTTTTGTTGATACTTTTGAATGCTAATGACAGTCATTCCTATCTTGGTTCTCAGCCTTAGACAGATACCCCTATATCTTCAAAATCTAATCATTGTATAGTCGTAACAGGTCTACATTTCAATCCTATTATTGCAATCTTTATGTGAATATTTTCCAATAAGTTACTTCGTGGCAGTCATCCTGGAGTAAGTGTATGTCTGATGGACAAAACAAGGTCGAAGTCGATGCAGACAAGAAACCTAAAATCAAAGGCTTTAATTCTGAAGACTATTGGTGGGATGAAAGCTAAAGTTCTCAACTTAATAAATCCGGTATAAATAAATTTTGTTTTTCTAATAACTCTGTTTTTAGGTATTGCTGCTTAGATTTGAAATAGATATTACTCTTGGAAAAATATAATTTTGCATTTTATAGTAATTAATACAGACAATTCTGCTGGTTTGAGCAATTCATAGTGTTCTTTAAAAAATCTCCAACACTAATGCAGCATGGTTAACTTTGGCCGATTTGAATACGAAGACGTAGCAGATTCATCCACGAGCTCTGAAAGCGATTCATCGTGAGGAATGTCTAATCGCTATCGATCACTCTCCCAAAACAATTCATCTCAATTGGTCAGAGTAAGGCAATCCCCATTTGGCTGTATTGGAGTCCTTCTTCTAGTGTCTTCGCGAAGAGGAATTCCACAGATTCCAGTGATCTCAGCAATTCACCAGAAGTTCACCAGGATCTTTCTGGTTCTCAACCACAACTTTAGAGAGGATTTCACCAGGTCGGCAGAGATCCTGAAGAAGTCGTTGGGGCACAACTCCCCAAATATTTTGTCTTCACACCATGATCACCTCATTACTCACTTCCGTTTTCATGACGGCTAACTTTCTGAAATCAAGCCCAGATCCTATGGTCGAAGATCTCATCGCTGAAAAATTATATTATGCAGAGGGTCGTCAACATCCAGGTCATCCCCTTCATGGATCACATAGGGGGCTGTGGACAGGCTCGGAACGTTGATCTGGTTATGGCAGCTGTGGTGAAGAGACCAGCCTGAATGGACCTATTCGCCATAGTTTCCAAATCATTGACTTAAAACAGGTGTGAATGCTGCCGTTACCAATAGGAGTATTGCTTTGGATGTCCAGAACCATCTTGAATGTTTTAAAGCAATGCACAATCTATATCTCAATCTTCTCTCCTTTGCATTACTCTTGGAATAAATAGAACGTCTACTACTCAGTTTCAATGACTTCATTTGAATATTATCAAAAACAGCTAATCACCCCAATGCGGTGACAAATAAATTGATCTCATACCGATGTCCAAAGAACAACTGAAATCATTCTTAGAACAAGTAAAGGAAGACACAATGCGGGAAAGATTAAAGCTGCAAAAACTACGTGAATTTCTTGATATTGCCAAGGAATACAACTATCAACTTACTGCTGATGTTCTCAAGGATTGAAGTCCCGAAGAACCTGAGACACTATACGGTGGCTGAGATTGTCTATAGAGAAAGTGCAATTGTTGCGCGAATACTGGCATTCCAACAGCTCAAGGGCCAGGAGTGAGTGGACCGATCAATGGCTCAGCCTTTTGAATTGATTATTTTTATTTTTTTCAAGAACAACATCGTTTCTACTGATGATTTTCACACTATTCCCATTGGATAAATCAATCTTCAACTACAGTCGAATCAGACGATGTATTCCCTTATTGTAATAATAATGGTGATCCCGACATGATTGAATTTATCCATATACTTCTTAAACTTGATTTAGATGTGTATTCTGTGGTCACCGGATTAAACGCATTGATTTGAAAAGCAGCTTTTCTGCTCTTGAACTTTCTGTGCACGCTTCTAACACACCCGCAATCGTTCAACAGATTATGTTGCATTCTTATCGTTCTAATAGAACCGAAATTGATGACTACAACCGCTAGGAAACACAGTAATCGAATTCATCATCGCATAGACCGAAATCAGATCAAGTTTTCAGACCGTAGAACATAAAGACACTTACATCAATCAGACTGCATTGATCAAAAGTAGCTAGTGATTTAAAACAAGCTAAATTGTCTTTTGAAGCCTCTTGTTATTAACGCTGCCTTCGCCGCACTTCGGATTTTATTTCCAATCATTGGAATCGGTTATTTAACCATCGAATCTCGCGAGGTGTTTGTTGTTAGGCAATTATCAAATTTAACTTTGTTTGTTGCATTCTTTATGATTGCCAACCTTCAAATGGTTACCAGTAGAGCTCTTTTACGTACAACACAACGAAGGGCGGGCATCAAAGCAGCTCAACTTGCTGGAATTATGTTCATTGCAACTCTTTTTGCTGCTGTGGATGCAGCACTTGATGCATTCTTTAGCCAATATAACGTATCCGCGAATTGGCCAATTGGGTTTTCGCTGTTCTTTCTAGGCTGGTTGTGCAATTCAACTGCCGTGGTATTCGCTGTTGTTTCAATGCATCGATTCATTGGTATATTGAATAATTTTATTCAATCTTCTGTTACAGAGTTAGAGGTAATCTCTAGCAATACATAATAGAAACGTCTACTTGGATCAGCCTAGATCTCAAGGTTCCATCTCATTCTCAAGTGAACGACAATTAAATGTCTTACCAGATATCAGCCAAAAGCTATCTCTGGTTGAGTCCACGCTCAGGTACATACAGCCTAAAACTTTGAGGAGCTGTTTCGAGACTCTGTTCACAACTCTCGCCGTTAAGTGCATTGAGACTATTTCGCAGCAAAATCGATGTCTTTTGCTTCAATCCGTTATTTCTTCTGTAGTGTTGACTGATTCAAGATACTGGACTTTTGGTCTAGGCAAATGATGGATAATTTTTTAAAAACCATCGCCGTGTTTTGTGCTGTATCGGTGGCACTGTTGACCGGATCTCTTTATGTACGCGGCATCAGAGAAGACATCAAAGATCAGCAACAGCTGAATCAACGCCTTCATGAACTCTGTGATAAGGCACGAAAGTCTGACTTGACAGATGCTCGTCGCACTCAATTTCTTAACAGAAACTGCGAACATCAATCATAATGAAACACTCTTAATCCCTTGACAATATTGATTGGAATAAACTGAATACGATTCATTACTGGGCTGTTATGTCCTTCTATTGATGACTTTTTCCATGATTGATGTCAGCTTAGATTGTATTTGAGTATTGTCTTACCAGTAATTACTGCAGTCGGACGTTCAATCACAATTACTTAATTGCAATCAATTCACTTAGATGCTAGTGTCTACAACATAGTTTTACTTGACCCCGAAGGAACAATTCTCTTAAGCATTACTATGTTTTATTCGGTCTATCAAGTGATGACTTGAAGCGTCGGTTTATTAAACCAGCTCTGCATACTTGAAAAGTTTACTTTTCTTGCATAGACTATTGTTAATACAGGAATTAAAGATGAAAGCAGTACCAGACACACTCTGCATTGACATTGGCGGAACAGGAGTGAAGCTGATTGTTGTTGATTCAAAGGGTACTCCGCTTTGCGATCGAAAACGTTGTGAAACCCCTCATCCTGGAACACCAGATGCGATCATTGAGGTGATCGAACAATTGACCTCAGAAGTCCCTGGATTTGATCGTGTGGCTGTTGGTTTTCCAGGGGTTGTACGGAATGGAATTATTGAAACAGCCGCCAACTTGGACGTGAATTGGCCAGGTACCAATTTGGCTGTTTTGTTGGAGCATCAATTGAGCAAACCGACTCGTGTGGCTAATGATGCTGATGTTCAGGGATATGGATGTGTTTCAGGAGAGGGTGTTGAAATGGTGTTGACCCTTGGTACCGGGATGGGTTCAGCCCTTTTTGTGGATGGAAGCCTTGTACCCAACCTCGAACTTGCGCATCACCTTTTTAAAAAGAGTAAAACTTACGAGGATTATGTTGGCAGAATGGCTCTTGAATCCACTGGTAAAGACAAATGGATTAAGCGTGTCGAGAGAGTAATCTCAACGACAAAACATATATGGAACTGGGATCTGCTGCACTTGGGAGGTGGCAACAGCAAGCTTCTTAAAGAAGTTGAACTCTCCAATGAGGTGATCCTGCACTCAAACAAAGCAGGCGTCTTGGGAGGCTATTTTTTATGGGAGAATTATCAATCAAGCTGACAATTAAAAATCATCCTATATTCTTATTATTTGCTTCTCTATTTCAACGGCTATCAGCTCCCTGCTTATAGTAATTAAAGTTTAGATTCATCGATTCGATAACTTGAATTGATGATGAAATAGATTCAATAAGTCTGGATTTTCTGATGGTCGGCTAAGTGAACTCAATTCACTCTCGCAGCATGTTGAGATCATTCGATTGTTCTGAGCAATTGCTTTTGGGTCTCTACCCGACAATTCAAGCAAAAAAGCATAACGGTTTTAACAAAACGCAATTCTTTGTTGACCTGTTTTTTACATCTAGAAATCCTGTCTGCAACTGCAGTTCTGCCTCGCTTCGTCGCCCCTACTTTTTATTTTAAAGAGCCGCAGAGGAATCAACGCTGAAGTGTGGCATCAGAACCAGATCCATGGCTATGCCTAATGAAACGGGCTCGGTTATGCGCTGGCTGTTGTTTTTTTCCGGGCTGATGATGTCAGGAATGTGGGTTGACCTCAAAGCAGAACAACGACTCCCTGATCTCCAGGCTGGGCAGTCGATTTTAGACGTTGACCAGACGCTCACTTCAACAGGTTGGAATCCTGCGCCTGAGGGACAGGTGCGCAACTTTGAGCAGCAATTGGCGGGCAACCAACTTTCCTCACTGGCGTCCTGCTCAGGGACTGGTGTCGGTTACTGCCGGTATGACTATCAACGGAGTAACAAAAGGCTTGTGGTCGTGACTGTGCCAGCCAGTCAGCCCGATGAAGCTGGACGTGTCGCCCGTTGGTGGATGGAATCCGTGACTCTCAACCCAACACGTTGATCAATCTCAGGGTTCCCCACAGGTCAAAGACACAGAAAATCAGACCAATCACAATCAGGTCCCAGGCGCGATGACGCAGTGCCCATGGAGCAAGAAAAACTTCGGCAACGCCATGCAGAGCTGTACCCAGAGCAATGTGCTCAAGCACCAACAGCCCGTGGGCCAGCAGGAAAAGACCGCTCGCAAAGAAGCGCATTAGCACCGTCCAGGAGACCGACACTCTGTTCTTCAAACGGCAAGTCAGCCTATCGGGTTTGCCTACATGCTCCTTAGCAAACTGTTGAGCCTTGTTAAGGACGATGTCGTGTCGATCGCAATCAGTCGTTTCAGCGATCCCTCCAGGACCCGAGCAAGGTCCCAATGAACTGCCATTTTTGCGGGGGCTTCGTATCAGGGGTCACACCCACGACCAGCCAAAGGAGAAAACAACTCATCAACAAGCACTGGTAGAGACTCTCAATAGTGCGTACTATTGAGAAATACCGCATACGGTTTGCATGTCGCCTGCAACCTCTTCTGCTGAAGCGACCGGAACTCTTAAGAAGGGGCTTCATCAAGATGGGCGTCGGATGACGCCGCAGAGGCGATTGGTTCTCGACCTGTTTGAAGAGATCGGCAGTGGAAGCCATCTCAGTGCAGAAGAGGTCCACCGTCAGCTTGTCGACAATCAGTCAAAGGTCTCTCTCGCCACCATCTATCGCACCCTGCGTTTGTTGGTGGAGATGGATTTTCTCCAGGAGCTGGAACTCCGAGACGGTGGCAGTCGTTTTGAGCTGGCGGATGCCGAACACATTCACCACCATCACCTTGTCTGCGTGAGGTGTGGACGAACGGAGGAATTTGAAAATGAGCCGGTTCTTCAGGCTGGTCGTGATGCCTGTAAGCAATTCGATTTTGAACTGATCGACTCCAGCCTGAACGTGCGGGGAATCTGCCGAGAGTGTCGCTAATCGGGTTTTTATTCGTGATGGCCCGTTGAATGCTCGGCACAAGCCATCCAGTGACTACCCATCTGATGAACCCCCTCGCAGCCGATCAATCTGGCCTGTTTTTCGGCTTCAGCCTTTGTGGGATAGGCCATGAAGCGAGGATCATCCCCAGACTCGGCGGCCGCATTGCTGCCATGTTGGCTGTGGTTATGGCTGCTGTGGTTATGGCTGCTGCGACCACCGATTTGCACCAAGCCCATGCTCATCGGTCCAACCGTCCAGACCCCCATGGTGTTGGCACCAATCGCCAGCAAACCCATCCCCACAATTGAGAGATTGATCACTCCCATGGCGACAACACCGATGGAAACAACTCCCATCGGAACGATACCAATACAAATTACGCCCATTGGGACGATCCCGATGGAGACCGTTCCTAGAGGAGCGATTCCAACAGCCAAACGTTTGGGCTTACTGCCGCAGTGAGCGGGTGCAGAATCTGGTGAGGAGGATTTAGTCATCACTGCATGGTGACGGTTGCTGCGACTTTCCTCCAGCCTCGCCAGGCTGAGAGTAATGAATCAATTCACTCAAGAGCGATCACAGGAGTTGCTTGTGATCCGTCCACAGGACGTGACGGAAGGGATGTCAGCCGTTCTGGCCGTTCGTAGTCAGAAAACGGTGGTCCTTGATCTCAGTGCCATGGACAACGCCCAGGCACAACGCACCGCCGATTTCGTTTCAGGTGGTGTCAGAGCCGTCGACGGAGAAGAACATCGCCTTGGCGATCACGTTTTCCTATTCACGCCAGCCGGGGTTCAGGTGACGCTCAACTGAGAGAACCCCCACAGCTAGATCCATTGCCAGCTGTGCACCCGAAACAATGATCTGCGACTGCGATCGGTTGATCCATCAGCCCATCGGCTGCGCTAAGTAGATCAGTGAGATGTTGTGGTCCAACGTTGGATGCAAGATCCAACTGTTGGTTGAAATCGCAGTCGTAGAGGGCTCCAGTCCAACTCACACTGATCAGGCTTCGGCACATCACCGCATGGATATTTTCCGGTCGATGGGCTTCTCGCAAAATCTGCTGATACGGCTCGAGCTGACCTTGATGCTGCAAATCGCGTGCGAAGCGCTGGATCGGCATGTTGGTGATCGTGAGCAGGTGGGAAAACGAAATTCCGTGGCTTGCTGACAATGCCTGCCGGTATTGAGCTTCAAGGGGCTGCTGCGCGGGCGGTAGACAAGGACCTGATGGATTGAAGACCAGATCCAGCTGCAACGGCGATCCTGGTTGGGCATACCCCAGCTGATTCAACTGTTTCAGACCCGCAATGCTGCGCTCGTAGACGCCCTGGCCTCGTTGCAGATCCACCCTCTCTTGCTCGTAACAGGGCAGAGATGCAACCACCCTCACTCCCATGGTCGCTAAGAATTCAGCAAGATCCTCGTATCCGGGTTCGCTGAGGATCGTAAGGTTGCAGCGATCAATCACCTCAACGCCAAGAGTCCTGGCCGCTGAAACAAGCTCACGAAACTGAGGGTGCAGTTCCGGCGCACCGCCGGTGAGATCTAAACAGTGAAGATCTAGCCGGGCGAGCACCTCAGGGATCAGATCAATCAGCTCCCCGGCCATCATTTCCCTCCTCCAGGGGCCTGCGTTCACATGACAGTGACTGCAGCTCTGATTGCAGCGATAGCCGAGATTGACCTGCAGAGTGGTCAATTTCCCTCGGCGAACGGGAGGGAACCTCAGCGTTTCTGGAAAGGTTGATGTCAACGTCGGAAAGCGATCTGAGCCATGACCTGCTGGGATTCTGGCGAAATACCCACAGAGTTAAGACTCCGACTTTTCAACCAAAGCAACCGTCAGGTCATCACCTTGTGTCTGCAGATAGGCGTAGCCCGAGCCATCTGAGCGCAGTATCGCTGCGTAGGCGTAGGTCACACCCCGATCATCCTGTTGACGAATCCGACCGATGCAGTTGTCGTGCTGAGTGAATTGGCCCTGATAACCAGCCACCTCACCAGCGCCGTCGTAGGAGGAGACCGCGAGACCAACCATCTGCCATCCGGTCCAGCTCTCACGCTGAATCACGGCATTGGGCTTCCATGACGAAGCAGCAAAACTGCTACCTCTTTGTTGGCTCAGGAAGCTGCCGTTCATGCTCTCTGGTTCACAGCGAAGATCAGGCTGCGCCATCCATTGTTCCCTTACAACGTCGCCAATTCGATTGCTGAGTCCGAAGCGAGGCAGCCCCTGTGCAGTGAGCAAAACCTTGCTTCCGTAACCTTGTTGATCTCTGATCACAGTCAATCGACAGTGGCTATCTGACTCCCAGCGACCTTCGTATTTCGTTTCGCGATAGCTGCGACCAACCCGCAGAAAACGGGTGCCGCTGACGGAACCGTTGGGCAACCACGTTTCCAGTTGAAGGCTGCCCATTGGTTGGTTACCACGCAGACCCTGACTCACGATCAGATATTGCCCTGTAACCGGAACTGCGCAGGAGATGGATGCCTGGACAGGCTGCGCTTGAACGAATGCATTTGCAAGAGCTGATGCCAGCAGCGTTGGCAACGACAACAGTGTTTGCATTGCAGAAGATCTGATCAACCAAGTCTGCAGAAACAAGCTCACCAATGCATTAATGAATAACCGCAAGGTGATATCAGAAGAAGTGAACAGGCCATGGAGACCGAACGCTTTGATTTGATTTGTTCAGATTTAGGCCGACTCAGTGCTTTGAGATAGCCATAGCTTCCGACAAACCGGTGAACCAGTTCACATAGGCCTCTGGACCACCAGGAATACAAACATCAAATTTAAGAGGGTCCTCTGGGTCACTGATCCCGGCTTGAGAGCCATCAGCCAGAGAAGGGCGGTCCACTTCTCCCGCACTGCTGTCGACGAGCACAACCCGGTTGGGACGTCCAAAGCTACATCCCAGTTCCTGAAGAAGAGTGAGAAAGCCTCGGTCGCTGCCTCCTCGCAACCAGCCATCTCCCGAAGGGTTGATTGTTGAAGTAACGGTGTCACCAACGCCCACCAGGTGTGGCATCTGATCACGGGGTATCCGTTGTTTACACAGGGCAAGCAGCGACGCATGGTCGTGGGGTGCATTTCGAACGTTGAACTCTTCACCGAGAGGTGCGGTGCCTGTGCGCGCTTGGATATGGCGATTGATCAAGACCAGTAACCCGGCTTCCTTGATAGCTCCCCGCAACATGAACTGGATATCGGTGCTGCCGACATTTCCCTGCTCGGCTGGCTTGAGCCGTTCATGGCCAAGGGAGTCGCGCCCGAGGTTGGGAGCGACGTGCAGAAAGAAAGAGTCCTGAAGCCCTTCGGCCACAGCCATTGCCATCAGTTGCTGCATGAGCGACTCCAGCATTGACTGCAATCGCCGCTGATGCTCAACATCATCAGGGGTTCGACTGAACAGGTGGTTGAGATTGATGGTTGGTGAGAGCTGAGTGTCTAGAACCGCCAGCTCCAACTCAACGGCAAGCTGCTCATCGCTCAATTCCGGCATCAAGGCAGGAAGCATGGAACTCATCAGAGCCCTCATTCGCTCCGGGACGGAAGCCAGGAAGCTGATTTCAGACTCACTGACTCCAGGATGCGTGACATTGCCGAATTCATCCTGGAGCTGCACTCCACCAGCAGCAAGACCGGGTAAATAGAGCCCTTGGCTTCGCGCTATTGCACTGTCACCGAGTGCCGTTTCAACCAGACGGTTCACACCACGACGACCTTCGTGCTCACCATTCGTGAGAACAGCGAAGCTGCCTCGTAATCGGGCTGCAGCGTGGACGTAGTCCGGAGAAATAGTCCTGGTTAGGGGATCCTTCACCAGTGGAATGCAGACCCCATCAAGGTCCTGAACGATCAACAGGTCAGGACTGTCAACGAGTTCTCGATGCAATGAAGCAAGATCCATCCGAACCAGGGTTGCCGCAGTCTTGGTTCACACCCTCCCATGCATTGACTGAATCGCCAATCAGCACGGACCAAGACATTGATCACAGTTCAGGCATACCCCATGACAAACCTGTAAGCCGGACGTCGGCTTGTGGACTCGATCACCGCCTGAACGACGGGATAAGGGCTGAGATCGATCTCAGGAAAAAACAGCGGCAGGTAACTGAGGTAAGCGTGGACAGCGCAGTCCGCTGCTCCCCAACAATCACCAACGAGAGGACGTTCAGGATCCAATTGCTGATTGAGCGTCTCCATGAGTCGTGGGAATTCACGCTCGCGATTGGAGGGAACGAACAGAGCAATGGAAAGCGTTGAGTTGGCAAACAACACCCACTGGCTGGTCAGGGCTCGCTGTGCAGGCGTGATGATCTCGCCGCTATAATTCTCGGCCAGATGCAGCAGGATTGCTCCGCTTTCAAACAACTTCAGGGGAGATCCATCCTCAAGCAGCACGTCGCTGTCGATCAGCGCGGGCAACTTTCCAAATGGGTTGATGCCAAGAAAATCTGGCTGGTGATGCTGCTTCGACTGAAGGTCCAGTTCCACCAGCTCGTAGTCGATCGCTTTCTCTTCCATGAACCAGCGGGGCATGCTGGCTCGTGTTCTTGGACCACCAAAGAGCTTTAAAGCCATGGATCACTTCAACAAAATTCAATGCTGGCAATGAACAGTTGAAGATTCAAGGTTCATTAGGTCACAACATCAGTTTTTACTGTCCTGTAAAACCCAACGCTGTGATTGATCATTCGGATTGTGCGATCAGACAGTTGAAGTGGCCAGCTAGCATTAGAAGCAGAACCATAATCAAAAGACATCGTACAAATGCCATTCGATTTGAGTTCTTCAGAATTGTTCGGCTTCGCAGCGGCAACGCTTTCAACGATCGCATTCTTGCCACAAGTCATCAAAACCTGGAAAACCCAATCAGCGAAAGACGTTTCTTATGCTCTTTTACTGACTTTCAGCACTGGCTGTCTGTGTTGGGTGATCTATGGATATCAGGTTGAGGCCAAACCGGTGATGATCGCAAATGCGTTCACATTAACGTTAAACCTAGCAATTCTGGCGATGAAATTTAGCTTCGAAAAGGAAGTAAAAACAACTTTTCAAGGAAATCAATAGTGGCTTTTAAGAATTTGAAGAATATCCTGTAGTTGATCAATTTGAATGGAGTCTCGTTTTTGCTCGTCGAGCAAGATCATTTCAAACCCATCCCAGTTTTTAATCAGATCAACTTCAACAAATTCATTGTTCAACATCATTCTAATATTGACCCCCCAGTCTGCAGAGTCCACCAACAGACCTTCTAATAAACCAATATCTGAATTTCCGAGCAGAGTACGAATCTCATTTTCCATCTCAGCACTGTTCATCAAACCAAGTTTAAATTGCAATCATAGGTGTGTCAGCACCAACATGGTATACCTTAAGGGCAAGTCATTCGTTACATGTGCAGGAAAAACTGTATCAATGACATCTGATTCCCTAACAGAATTAGATACGACGCGAAGAATGAGCAACTCTGCTGAAACTATGACAATAAAAAATCCCCTGATTGAAGCCAAGGAAAGCTGAAGGGATCGAAACCAATCACTAGCCAATCAGCAAGTGGTCAGTGGTCAATGAACTCTTGTTAATGAACCAACAATACAAATGAAAAATGAGATGAGGAAAGCAAAAACAAACCGAAATTAATTATGGTCTAGAGATATTGGGTAAGGATAGACATTAGCCAGCTCATATGACATCAACTCTTGGTTAAAAAAAATTATGAGCACTGATCAAAAAAAATTTTTCGGACGTGAGTCGACACAAGCATAAATCAAATTAAATTATAATTTGTGGATTTTCGAGATAGGTAAGGATTGGATGAGAAGCAAAACATTTACAATCTAATTTTAGGTGCTTGAAATCAGATTCAACAATATCAATAAAAACCCTCAATACAATTGGAGAGACAAACTTTCCGATACATGAATACTCCCCAAATCCAAACGTAAGGGTACGATGGTTGCTTGCACTCATCAGAGAATTAACAACCTGGATAGAAATCATAACAGTATCGCCTGATTTAACTGTAAAATCATCAAAATCAAGATCTGAGGTAGAAACTCTGGCAATAAACCTAAAATACGGGAAATATGTAAGGATATAATCAGCCTTTCGACCAGAGTCCAGGGATGCAAAATGTGGATATAATTGCTGATTAGATCTGAGATACAAATAAACCTCAAAAAGGCTGGTGATCGTATCACTACCCGAAAAGAATATGAAAAAAAGGGATTCTATACTTTGCTTGGCAGTTTCTACGTCTATGTTTGGATCATCATCTAGACATACCTTGTAGAGCTCATCCACAAGGTCAATAGAAATTTGCGTGAAATCAAAGGGGAATGTCTTGAAAGCGGCAGCAAATTGCGGAGTAAGCTTTGAAAATATACCTTCAACAGGATCACTCAAATGAAGTATTTTAGAGTTAATCTTCATAGTTAGATCACTAAGATTATTAGACAGTGATTCGCCTGTTTTCAATAGTCGGAGTGAATCTTGAATATATTGACTTGCAATGTCACCACAATAAAGATGAGATTGCTTTAAATAGTTTTTCCCTATAAATCCTCGAAATTTACGATGGATCTCGACAGACGAAAAAACAGGAAAATTCTTAATAAAACTGGCAATTTCTGGAGGTATATCAAATAGTATATCACCAATGTTTGGTAATAATAAAGTTGAGCTAAGCATCTGTTCAGCAAGCTGGCGTGAGAAAATATAATGTGTATTATTTTGGGGCAGCGATATTGAATAAGTAGGAGATCCCTTTGCAAAAGAGCTGACAAATTCAAAATTTAACGGTACAAACGATGGATCTTGATGAAGTCTTTGAATAAAATCAATTTGATTCATTGAACTAATCACTGGGACTCAGACAAAATTCTCCGACTGCAGGCATTTTGAGTGGATCTTCTCCAATAATTTGACTAAACCGGAATGAGTCACTATTGCCCATTGGGCACCCATATAAATTGAGCAAAGAAGCTACTTGTGACATAAAACCTAAAATCACTCCAGTATTCTTGAGGGTAACGTGGTATGCCATTCGCTCATATTTCCAGGACAACCTCTCGAGTCTTGAGACTAATATTATAAAAACGGCAGGAAGTGATTCTTTTCCAGAAGAGTGATATGCTTCAGAAATCGTCGATTTAAGATCAGAATGACTAACAGAAAGTAAAGATAATTGGTGGTGGAAAGGTGAATAATGATAGATACCTGAATCGAGTCCTGAAACGCGATTGACAACAATAAAAGGCTCTAATTCGTGAACACCACCACCATTTGGATAAAATCTTAAACATGAATCATAGCTATTAGGATATTCATCTGAACGCAAAAATATTCTTGTAGTGTAAAAGACAGTGCCTAAAAATCTCGAAAGATCATCGAATGATAAAAAACGATTGATATCGAGACTCTTTCGCGAACGTCGTGATGAGATTGTTGATGTAAAACTAATAGCAGGTAGAGAGGATAAGACTAGTTGATTGAGTGAAATAGGATCCGCTTTTGATTTATTTGATTTATAGAAGAGATGAGGAGGATCAACATCATAGGGGAAGGTTGCTCCAATTGGCTGTGTGTGGTCGAAACCCTTGCGTGAATGAGCTATATGTAATTGATCGACAATATCAATAGGGATATGCCGAGATGCTTGATCATTTGAGACTTGAGATGATGTATTAGCCTGTTGGGGGATCTCATCACAAATAGATCTCATCAAATTGATGAACGAGTTATCGGAGTTCAATAATTTTTCGACAGTTGGAATGAGTTTAATTTTAGAAGTAAGTATCCAAGCAGAACTAGGTGCCATATATATTGCCGTAGTACTATCTGTTCGGATAATGTACTCATGATTATCATAAAAAAGAGAGACCTTCTTTGTTTTAAGAGAAATACGGCAAGAACGCTTTAACTCAAAAACAATGCCCTTACATTCTGTAAATATTTTTACCCTTCCGAATCCACATGAAAAGGCAAACAGTGGAAGGAGATCATTAATATGCTCTTCGAAAGAATCTGTCGAAATTGGTTGGCTGATAAGAGCAATGATCCGATCGTCTATGATTTGTGAAGGAACAATGGTATCAATAACACCAGAGCGAAGTCTGATTACATTGTCAATGTTGATAAAGTCAGGAAACTGAATAAAAAATTTCATAAGAACATTGGAATTGGATTGAAGTCAGTCTCCTTATTTTGATGCTGAAGATACCCCATACGAACCGGAACTTCGAACAATCGATCACAACCATATCTAGCCCAGAAATGTGATAATTGTGGAACTATTGTTTTTGTACATGAAATATTGATATTAGGTTTAGTGTAGTTATAGGCATAAAAATCGAAATTATGATTCATACAGAGCTGTTTTATCTGATCAAGCAGTTCACGAGATGTTGATGGCCCTTCACCTTCAAAATAATTAGAGGGGAGATCTCCATAGCATGAGGGCACCAGATAGGGTTGATTCTCAAAATTGGCGGAAGACCACCATTGAAGGGATTGTGGATCATCATATAGATAATTTGAGTCAGTGTCATCTTTAATATCTGAAACAGCTGGAAAAAACTGGTTGATTTCGCCTAGAGCACGTTGCGCTGCAATTACAGGATCAAAATGAGCACCAAATGCCATCAATATATCCTTCTTATTTTTATCAGTTCTAAAACATATAGCAGCGATCACAGGAATGTGGATATCAGTTGTTAAATCTAGAAAATATAATTCTCTATTCATTGTCTTGTAAAAAGAGTGAAGATCATCAATATATTTTGTATGAAACTTTGAAGGATGAATTCCAGGACACCGAAGCATATTATTCCACCAAATTCCAACTGCATCACGCTCTATAAGTTCTAAAAAACCTTGAATGATTGAGTCCTGACAGTTGGCACCAACGGATATACCATTCGAACAACCAATGGAATAAAAATTGGCTTCATAATCAGAATCATAGCCAAAAAAAAGATAACCAGAGGGAAGGAGTATTTCTCTATCATTAATTAAATCGTAGCCTTTTGACCACTCAAGTTGAGTGTTCTCATTGGTTGGGAAAGGAATATTAGCAAACCGATAATTCTGATCATTCCATAATTCACGTTGTTGATATTGTAAATCTGAAAATTTTAAGCATGCTTGTAATGATACGGAAGGCATTCTAAGATCAGACTGGGAGCTAAAAATAACAGTCTGTTCCTTATTATGTAATGGAGAAAATCGCTCAATCGCCTCAGCAATGGCTCCAGCCTTTGCTTGTGCATCGCTTTCACCTTTGCCTTGGGAATTAGTACGTAATCCTGCTTTTAAATCACTGATTGAATTCAGATGAACAGCCCAATTATGCCCTGAATTATAAACATGATACATATCAGACTCACTTTGCTTTACTTTCGTTAGGAATTTAACGACACCTGTTAACGGACTTACTAAGTGCTCAGCGTTATCGATGAACATATTAGCGGATAGGCTACGGAGACCAGATTGAGAATTTTGTAGATGAACTTCAACGTTTAAATCTGCTTTAAGATTCTGAATTGGGTCGAAATCAAATTGACAATTATAGTTTTGGCATGAGAGATGTCTACGCAGTACATGATATTGTTGCCTATCAATGCCAAGATAATCAATATATTCAACGAATGGTAATTTTGGCATTGTTGAATCTAATAAATGAAGTCGTTTTAATAGATTTGCATAAATCATCACAGCAAAAGATTCTGCATTCCACCAATTTCGTAGAAATAAACTGGTGTTTGATAATTTCGAACTTCTTACAGTATTTTGATAAAGTCGTATTTCATCTGTTTCTTCTAATGTATTGAACAAACAATTTGAGCAAGGGCTAGATCCGTTATTAAATAGTTGGGAGATGATAATACCTGTCTTTGTTGAAATAATTATTTGGAATAGATCGCGATCTATGCAACTTTTCGCAATCTCTTGGTATATGTACTCTTTATCGGCAATTGTAGGCTTGTCATTAATAAGAAAAGTCCTAACGTTTAGGCCCTGTAAATGCTTTGAAGTACAACAACTATACAAATTTGCTAATTTATTATCATCGGATTGATAAGATTGCTTGGTAAGATCTTCTACTGTTAGGCAACAAGAATTATCATCAAATATAAGATCGCTTAGATTTAATCCGAGTCTCACGTGAAACAGATATTGATTCTGAATTTGCTCATTCTCGAAATCAACAATAAAATAGTTTTTACTAATCCATTCTGCACATTTGAAGATTAAGATGGATAAATCCTGATTTATTTTGTCTGATAATCTATGAATCTCTATAGAGTTTATAGACTCTAGTTGCTTATATATATCAATAAATAATTTGTCGTAGACAACATTCGATGAGTCCAATGTAGATACAACGATAGACTCGTCGTCGAACAAATAGTCATTAAAAGGACTTAAGCGGATCCTGCGTGTAGGCCTTAATAATCTTACTACCAAGAGTAGACTAATATTCTAATATAATGGTAGCCATAGGTTGATAAATGTGCATATATATTGCGAGTTTTAACTTATGCCGGCTTGCACCTCCATGGCAGATGCAAATCATCAGAATGTTGATAATCAACAATTGTTCTTTTGCCATTAAATTGTATGGTGGCAACTTAGCTCAATACTTTGTGCTCTGTTAAAAAATAAAGTATAACTTGCAACGATTTTAATTATCAACCTTAGCAAAGATCATGCAAAGTGTAAAAAATCATCAAGCCTTTGTAAAGGCTTTAATAAAGATGAAAACAGTAGATCATTATTGTCAATTTTACCTATGAATACTAGACAATCTCAGCCCAATTAAACAATACTAACCATTATACTAGCAAATCACCTGGAACGCAGACAATCAATAACGTCTGAAATAGCTATTACTTATTATGCGCTATATATCAAGAATAACTAATCTCACTCAAAAATTATTCCGTCAAATCAGGGCAATATCCTCACCAGATCCAATTATGTTCTTAACCATTCTTTTTGGGCTTCGCGCAGTAGCTTCCAGCTGAACCTGAGGTGCTTGCTGAACCTGCTGGACAGCCCATCGTTCCAGCGGTTCCTGCACAGGCAGCTGACGAACTCCCTTCTGATAAGGAGGATAATTGCTCTTCACTCAAAACGTCACTGGTCGGTTTTTGAGGAAGAGGAAGATGTAGCGTGTTGCTGTAATCTGTTTCATAAGCCACAAACTTAAATCCTTCTGTATCAAAACCATTTTCTTCCAAGACACCACTTAAATCAGATTTCAGGCGTTCTCTCAATTCTGGGTTTGACCAAGACTCTTCCACAAGCCTTTCATAGATGTGCATGAATTGTTTAGCACGATTTTCGTCGTAAGAGAGTTTGAAATGTCCTTGAGCAGCTCCAAAAGTCATAATAAATACAAAGGTGGGAAGAAATGGTTTACAAAAAGGAGGTAATAATTAAGTTTGGATTACTATTCTGCTGGAATTGCTGCTGTAGCATGTGCTTCCGCGTTCTGCGATTGTTTACTTGGAGCTGCACCGCATGATCCTGTTGAGCCTACCGAACCAATTGGACAACTTGCTGTTCCTGCAGTACTACTTGTTCCATTACTTGACGATCCGCCGGAAATAGAACTTAATTCCTCTTCACTGAGGATTTGTGCATCTGGCTTTCTAGGTAAAGGAATAATCACCGGCTCGTCGCCTGGTTGATAGAGCTGTGTCTCAACCATCTGAATGGATATATCATGCTCCTTCAATTCACTCACATCAAAGCCTCGCTCTGCAAATACCTCTACAGGATTTTCAATTAAACGAGAACGAAGAGCTGGATCGGTCCATGATTCATGCACCAGCTTTTCATACATCACCGTAAAGTCATTGGCAATTGATTCGTCAATGAATGAACTACTGAGATCGAGCTTTCCGCTCCTAAGGCCAAATACCATTTTACTAGAAATGTATTATTATTATACATAGCATAGACATCCAGGATCCTCTACGTCTTTTGCTTAATTTGTTTACAATTAGGCTCATTCTCGCCTCAAGAGGGTGTCTAAATATACATTCTTCAATCCAGATTGTTATATCAGGTCTTTTTGATATGAGCGAAGATCAACTAATGCTCATGATCGGTTAATTATCCCCTGAGTGATCCAGCTTATTTTGTCCAGGCAACTGCAACTTGCATATCCCACGGCTCCAGCTACAGGGAATAAGCAACATACCTTACCGGCAGATAAAGTTGCCCTGGGATGAGAGCTAAATGTTCCTCTCTCTGCCTTATAAAGGAATATTCGCTACAGATCATTTCTGTTGTGGTCAATGCTTTTTGGGCTTCGTGCAGTGGCTTCCAGCTGAACCTGAGGTGCTTGCTGAACCTGCTGGGCAGCCCATCGTTCCAGCGGTTCCTGCACAGGCAGCTGACGAACTCCCTTCTGATAAGGAGGATAATTGCTCTTCACTCAAAACGTCACTGGTCGGTTTTTGAGGAAGAGGAAGATGTAGCGTGTTGCTGTAATCTGTTTCATAAGCCACAAACTTAAATCCTTCTGTATCAAAACCATTTTCTTCCAAGACACCACTTAAATCAGATTTCAGGCGTTCTCTCAATTCTGGGTTTGACCAAGACTCTTCCACAAGCCTTTCATAGATGTGCATGAATTGTTTAGCACGATTTTCGTCGTAAGAGAGTTTGAAATGTCCTTGAGCAGCTCCAAAAATCATAATAAATACAAAGGTGGGAAGAAATGGTTTACAAAAGAGAGGTAATAATTAAGTTGGGATTACTCTGCGCATTCTGCTGCCGCTGTAGCCTTTGCTTCCATGCTCTGGTTTTGTGTACTTGGAGCCTTCCCGCATGATCCTGTTGAGCCTGCCGAAAAAATTGGACAACTTGCTGTTCCTGCAGTACTACTTGTTCCACTACATGATCCACCTGAAATTGAACTTAATTCCTCTTCACTGAGGATTTGGGCGTCTGGCTTTCTAGGTAAAGGAATAATCACCGGCTCGTCGCCTGGTTGATAGAGCTGTGTCTCAAACATCTGAATGGATATACCATGCTCCTTTAATTCACTCACATCAAAGCCTCGCTCTTCAAATACCTCTGCAGGATTTTCAATTAATCGAGAACGAAGAGCTGAATCGGTCCATGATTCATGCACCAGCTTTTCATACATCACCATAAAGTCATTAGAAATTGATTCGTCTATGAATGAACTACTGAGATCAAGCTTTCCGCTCCTAACGCCAAATACCATTTTACTAGAAACGTTTTCTTATCCATAGCATAAACAGGAAGGGTCCTCCAAATCCTTTTTTAATTTGTTTACAGTGAGGTTTATTCACGCATCAAACAAAGGTAGCTAAATATACATTAATAAATTCAGTTTGTTGTGTGAGGTCTTTTTGATATGAACGAAGATCAACTAATGCTCATGATCGGTGATTCATCCCCTGATTGATCCATATTATTTTGTCCAGGCAACTGCAACTTGCATATCCCACGGCTCCAGCTACAGGGAATAAGCAACATACCTTACCGGCAGAACCGGGAAACAAAGTTCGCGCTGGGATGAGCGCTAAATGCTCCTCTCTCTGCCTTATAAAGGAAAAATACGCTACACATCATTTCTGTTGAGGTCAATGCTTTTTGGGCTTCGTGCAGTGGCTTCCAGCTGAACCTGTGGTGCTTGCTGAACCCGCTGGACAACTTGCACTTCCAGCCGTACCTGCGGAACCTGAGCAGGAACCACCACCAGCAATTGCGGCTAGCTGTTCTTCGTTGAAATTCGCTAACGGTGGTTTTCTAGGCAAAGGCAGATGCACAACATGTCTTTCGTGAAGCTCAGTTTCATATGTCTCGAACTTTCGGCCTTCAGTATCAAAACCATTTTCATCCAAGACACAACTTAAATCAGATTTCAAGCGTTCTCTCAATTCTGGATTTGAGCCAGATTCTTCTACAATTTATAGATGTGCATGAATTGTTTACCACGACTTTCGTTGTAAGAGAGTTTGAAATGTCTTTGAGCAGCACCGAAAGTCATAATAAATAGATAGGGAGAAAGAAAATGCAAGAAAAAGATCGGTAATAACTAAATTTAAATCACTACTCCACACCCTCTAGTTTTGCTGCTACATGCATAATCGTGCTCTGCGTCTGCTTGGAAGGAGGAGCACCACATGACCCTGTTGAACTTGCCGAACCAAGCGGACAACTTGCAGTTGCTGCAGTACTTGTTGTACCGGTACTTGACGATCCGCCGGAAATAGAACTTAATTGCTCTTCACTGATAATTTGTGCGTCTGGCTTTCTAGGTAAGGGAATAATCACTGGCTCTTCTCCCCGCGCACAAAGCTGTGTCTCAAACATCTGAATGGAAATACCATGCTCCTTTAATTCACTGGTATCAAAGCCTCGTTCTGCCAATACTTCCTCGGGATTTTCAATCAATCGAGTGCGAAGCGCTGGATCGGACCATGTTTCTTGGACAAGTCTTTCATACATCAACATGAAATCATGAGCAACTGATTCATCTATGAATGAATTGCTCAGATCGAGTTTTCCATTCCTGACGCCGAATACCATTAATAATTAGGCTTCTGTATCTATGATAAACCCATAAGTGCCACTTAACGCCTAAGACAAATATATTATATTATGAAAAAAATGTGTTTATAAGTTTTATTGCCCCACGTTTCCCTTGTTCAGACCGGGCGTTGTTCTTCCACCACTACAATCGCTGCCGGCTGATCCTGCTGATCCTGCTGTACCGACGGGGCAACTGACCGTACCGGCAGAGGCGGCACTACTACTAGACGATGTTCCCCCTGAAAGGGACGCTAATTGTTCTTCACTTAGCTTATCTGACGACGGCTTCCTTGGAAGGGGCAAATGGACTATGTGCTGCTCTTCCCAAGGTGTTTCATAAGCTTCAATTGTTCGACCTTCGGTATCGAGTCCATGTTCTTGAAGTAAGCCTGTCAAATCACTCTTCATACGCTCCTTGAGTTCAGGATTTGTCCATGATTCCGCGACTAATTTTTCATAGACATGCATAAACTCTTCTGCCCTTTTTTTATCAAAAGGTAAATCGAAAGTTCCTGCTGCAGCTCCGAATGGCATAAGTAATCAGCAAATGAATGGTTTTTGAAAAAATGACTTATTAATACTGATGATCAATTTTTACCATCCCCTATCCCCCCCCCCTAGGTTAGGTTCCATGCTTTTTGTCACTCCGGGCGTCGTTCTTCCCCCAGCGCAACTGCTACCAGCTGATCCAGCTGATCCTGCTGTACATGCAGGACAACTCAACGTACTGGCAGACGCGGCACTACCACTAGTTGATGTACCGCCAGCAATAGCTGCTAACTCTTCCTCTGTAAGATTAGCCGAAGCAGGTTTATTGGGTAAAGGAATCTTGATTGATTCAGTTTCAGGATCAGATAAATCTGTCTCAACCATTCTAAATCTGAAACCATTTTCTTTCATCTCACTGGTATCAAATCCTCGCTCATTAAAGACTTCTTCTGGATTCTCTATTAGTCGAGCGCGAAGTTCTTGATCATCCCACGATTCTTTAACAAGCTTTTCATACATCAGCATGAATTCTTTAGCCGTTGCTCTTTTTTCAGTGGGATTTTCGTACAGATCATCTAATCTAATTTTACCGCTTCGAACCCCAAATGGCATAGTAGTCTAAGCAATTGCTTCATTATACAAAGAAGATCCAAAAATCTCCAATCTTTTTACTTTTTAAACAATTCATTGGAGAGCCTGGATATTACAAACATGCTTGATGTATCATATGATGACTTGAATCATGACTTCCGTAAGAAGAAAACTTTTAAATCTATCGTTAAAAAAAGCAAGGTATTAACCCTCGAACGATGAGTTTAAATAATCTGGTCATTCAAATTCAAATTTGACGTTACTTGGTAATTCATATCCAAGTTCTTTTAATGCTTCGTGCGGATGATCCCTAAGCATGTCTGCAAAGGACTCATCTGACCAAGCCACAGCAATCGCATGCTTGATAGCAAGCTGCGTATCTAAACTCAGTTTTTCAAAATTAATGCTGCTCATTCATGAAATCTACCAGCCTCATGCAAGCCATGTCTTAAATTATTATTTATTAATCAATAGCTTCTTTGTTGTCCAGGCATATAATATAGATTAATCTTACCTCCAAGGCTTGAATCTTTGTTCTTGCTTTTGCTATATTTATTGCACTTTTGATCACATAAAATTTATCTAAGGTCCTCCGATGTCAATCAGGAGTTTATTTTTAAGCCTTGCATCAATTTCCAGCCGTATTAAAGCATCCGATCTTTCTCTTCTCTCCCTATGCGTCAATAGTGAAGCCATCGGTAACAGTTTATTTCACCGAGACATTGATCTAAAGCTCGTTGAATCGCGGGAGTTTCAATTTTTCGCTGATCTATTGTCAACCACTTTTTTTTCTGAATTTCTTATTGATATCAATTCTCTCACCAACTATTTCGAATATCAAATTCATTCTGAATTGAAAAAATCATTTACTGAATTCCCTTCAATTCAAAGTTATCAATTTAATACTTTGAGGATCAGCACAAGTTTAGCGGAACAAAGCTATCATATCTTAAGAATTAATACTCAATTTCTCAAGGGAAACAGCCTCAATCAAGCATTTTTATATTGCTATCGCATCGCTGTAATTCTTTCCAACAAGATCCAAGAGTTACTTTTATTTTTAATCGACTTTGATGTTTGCAGAGATGAGATTCAAAAATTAATCAAGCCAACTGAGTTTTTGCTGTTTGATGGCCTTGGTGATCCACACAATAATGCTAGGTCGGTCTTGAAGTTGTCTTGTACGAAGACAAGGCAATTTATTTTTTATAAACCAAGATTTTATGATGGTGAAATTCTTTGGGATTCAATTTGTTCTTGTCTATCCCCGCCAGCTCACTATCAATCAACTCAAAGAACTCGTTTATTGGCATCAAATGGATTTTTTGAGGAAGGAGTTAGTTATTCGCAAGTAGCCAGAGATCGATGGCCATCACTTTATCAAAAATTTGGTTTCGAACTTTTTGTTGCCCATCTGAGTCGACATACCGATCTTTGGTTTGATAACTTAATCTGCACTTCTGAAGGTTTTGTTTTCATTGACCATGAAAATATCATGCAACCGATCTCGATATCTTCCTTCCGACTCCGTAATCAAAATGGTTCTGAAAGAGACATATCCTTAGATCCTGCTTTATCGGTGCTTATGACGATGGCATTGGCACAGCCTATGGCTATGTCATCGTCTTCCATTTTTCAAGATATGGGATGTTTAAGTTATCAGTCTAATTATCGCTGGCCACATCTGCTTAACGATGATTCTATGTGGAGTCATCCCGAACATCTTCCTGATGTAGAGGGTCAGTGTTTTCCTTTTGAGTTCATTGATTCCATTAAGCTTGGTTATACTCAAGCTCATAGTTTAATGATACAACATAAAGAAAATGTTGCCAATTTATTGCATACATTTAAGGGGCGAACTCGTGTGATTCGGAGATCCACCTTTGACTACTATGACATTCAAAGAAATCTTTTCTCCTTGCAAAACTGCCTCACAGGCCTTCAAAGATGGACATACTTGGTGAAGACGCTATCAGATCAAATACATACAACATCCTATGGCGACTTTTCCTGGGATGAAAATCTAGCACTCACCTCAGAAGTTATCCAATTAGATAACGGAGATATTCCATACTTTTATTCAGATTTAGATCAGTACAATCTTTTTGATTCTTCTATGAATGCCGTTGGCACGTTTAGTCTTGATATTGGTGAACATCTTAGAAACCTGAATTCTCCTGTTTATATTTCACATCAACTTGAGCTCCTATCGCTTAGCGCGTCTCTCCACGCATCTTTTTCCCCATCTCAATTACTGGTGTGTTCTGATAATCTTAAACATCAATCAAACCTCATCTATAAAGATAAATCACAGGACTTTGCTCTGACACTTTTTAATCGACTAACTAATTATTTGGATCAATTTGTTGATGGTTCAACAATGCATCCTGTTATTTTATACAATTTTCATGCCAACTGTTTATATATTTCAGAGCCTATTCCTTATAGTCTTTCTGGCATAGCCTCGTCAATGGATGCCTATTTGAGTCTTTTGCTTCTCCGTCCAGGATTTTTCCAACAATCTAATCTGAGTACGATATCAAGCGCATTTCACTCTTTAAAGTTATGGCTTGAGAAGACAAACTCTATAAGAACTGATTCCCTATCCAAATTATTATATTTGAATAACATAGATTTGTTGGCACATAAGCTTGGTTTTTGCATTGATTATATTGATCGAATTGATCAGTCAAAAATAGGGTCAGATGGTTGTCTGGATCAAGAAAACACTTTTAAGTTCACATCTGATTTATTTTTGCCCAACTTTTCTTTGCATGAGTTGTCTTTAAACATTAAATCATCAGATCCCAGGGATTCTCTGTCGACGGATAAAATCATCAGTCTTCGATATAAGACTTATCAAGCGCTTGTTGACCATGATATAGATGCTTTTGGGGTATTCATTCGTGATGAGTCGTTACAGCATTTGTTGGTTCCTTCCATCGTAGACAATTCCAATTCCTTGGCTGACTTGTCTATCTCTCAATTATTCGCATCGGCTTGTCGAGGTTTTGATTCCGGCTGGAAAGGCTGGATTAATTGTGGAATTTTCCTCGATTTGGCTCTGATTAAGCATCTGACACCCGTGCGTTGATGTAATTTCAGCAACAATATCTGCATGTTGTTCCTGTTCTTGTTGCTTATTCCTTCTAAACTTCAATTTCTCCCTCGTCTAGACATTAGTGGTTCGTTTTTTGGGTAGATTCCATATACTCTCGCTTGGATCTATCATTGCAGGGTTTTAAATCGATGAGTTATTGTTAAGATTGATCTTCGATTACCGGAAATTAAATCTATTGCATTTTTTCTGGTTAACCAAATCGCTGCCTGAACAACCTCTGCTGCCACAAAGCATCTGAAAGGGATAGCGGGAGCTTAATATTGCGCTGCTCAGTCCTTGATGATCATCCGATTCAATCGCTCGCGAGACCTGCAGAGATAAACTGCTGAATCACCTGGGAGCAGTCTTCCAGCTCAGGTCATCAGACGGATCATTGATGCGGTTGATACAGATCCATCGGTCTGTCCACACCAGTCATCAGGCCAGAAACAGCGATATCAGCCGCCGGCCACATTGAGCCTCGACCACTTGCTCACCAAATTTTCTCAGTTATTGCAATGAGTTTCAGCACTGCGGCACTGTTGAACTCAAACGGCTTCTTTCCTCCAAGCCTCGACAGAGATCAGGTTCGACAACGAATCTGGGAGTTGGAAACCGGAAAGGTCGGCTTCTACAGCGTAGGGCTTTATCCCGCTTCCCTTGCCTACAACTGCGCCATGCAGCAAAAGGATGAGGATAATCTGCTGCTGGCACCCCGACCTGAGCGTGAGCTGCTCGGTGCGTTCTCGCAGTCTGATTTAGACGGCATGGACCCCAAGCACGTTGCTGTCATGGAGCGGATGGGCAGCCATCAAGGTGAGGGAGGGCGTCAACCCAACACCCTGGCTGACTTGCTCAGGCGCTGCGAGTTGGTGGTGCTCAGCGCAAACAGCAACCACGTTGAGGAAGATCTGCTCGAAGCGATTGAACTGCGGGAGCAATTGGGTCGTCAACATGTGGTCCTGGCTTGTCTGGCCGGTTCGTTCAGTCATGACAACCTGGCCAACGAGTCGTATGTGCTGTGCGAGAAAGTCCCAAGCCTTGGCTTCTTCTCGGGTTTTCATCGCCATGGCGCCCTGCGCAATCCTCTCGACAGTTTCACGGCCAACTTTTGCCATCCCAACGCACTGACAGCGCTCTTAGGAGCCCGAATGCTGGATCGACTGTCACCAAACATCCAGGTCTCCGCGGGCGTTCACAACATCGAGGGGCAATACATCAAGGCAGCAAAAAACATGTCGTCGGTGTTTGCCGGCTTCGGGTACGCCTACCACCAAGACAACCCTGGTGTGCTACCAACCCTGCTGACGCTTTTGCTGGACCAGTGCCTGGATCAAGCAGCCACGGTTTCAATGGCCAGACGCAATCGCCAAAGGCTCTACAACCGCCAACCGTTTGAACTAACGGAGCTTGGCTACGGCGTGCAAAGAATCGAGGCGGCTCTTGTGCGCGGTGGAGACATGGAGAAGGTTCGAGATCACACCTTTGCGCAACTCACAGCCATGGTTGCTGATGTTCGCGGCAGCATGATGTTGCCAGTTTCTGGGACACCAACCCGTAATTTCCATGCGGGGCAGGTGTTGGCAGAGCACATGCGGATCGAAAAGCGCTGCCCGCAATCAATGGAAGAGCTTGAGAACTGGTGCGAACAGGCAGGTCTGCGCAAGGGAGGCCTGGAAGGCCTCAAGTCTCTGCGTTATTGGCCACAGATCGTACGCAAATATGCCATTCCCGTTCATGACGCATCGATGGTGAACCTGCTCTACATGGTCATCTATGGAAATTCCACAACCAAGGATGTGGCGTTTTCGGTAATGACCGAAAGCCGGGAGTTGTCGACTTATTGCCAGGAATCGGTACGACCCACCCACAGTCGGCGTTATGCAGAGGCAATTCAAAACCTCGATCAGCCAGAAGCGATGGATCTGCTTGTGAATGCTGTGATTGCCGATAACGCGCGCCGCTTGATACGAGATGACAACGGCATCGAAGAATCAGAAACAGCTGATGAACCACCGGCCTATCTCAAAGCCATGAACGTGATCGAAAACGCACTCTGAGTCTTAACTAACCAAACCTAGAAACTCAGTCTTGGTCGAGATCAATGATTGAATCGGCAATCGCTCGGTAGGGATCAGGGTCGCAACTCAGAAGCACCACCTGCAGACCCAGATCAACAGCCTGCCGGAGCATGCTCCCCACCGCTTCCAGTCGCAAGGGATCGCTGTTCGTAAAGGCGTCATCAAACAGCACAGGCAGACAGCCGTCATGGCCATCGCGCAGAGCCTCGGCAATGGCCAGGCGAACGGCGGCATTCAGTTGTTCCTTGAGTCCTCCGCTGAGTTGTGAAAACTCGAGGGTCTGACCTGAACGTTGAAGACGCAGATCCTTCAGACCATCGCTGGCATCAAAGCGGAGCTCAGAGCTGTCGCCGGGGTTCTGCAGAAATGGAGCAATGAAACGGTTGATGCTGGACTTGAGTGGTGATGAGTAGCGCCGTGAAAGATCGGCGCGTGCTTCCTGAAATCGTTTGAGAAGCAGCACGCGTGCCTCAACCAACTGGGTCTCCTGTTGTTCTGCCTGCTGGGCCACCTCCAGACGATTACAAGCTTCCTCCAGTTCTGCATGCAGTTCCCGGCTACCGAGACGTTCGCAGCGCTCCAGTAATGAGCCGCGTTCACGGCTCAGATCCGTACGCTGACGATTGAGCTTCAGCTCACGGGCATCCAATGCAGACAGTGATGTCTCAACGTCGGCGTCGACATTGAGGCCACAATCACGACTCAACACAAGCAGTTGGTCCTGCAATTGCTCACATTGATGAGACAGCTTCCTGAGATCGTCGGCGATTGTGTTGGCTGTGCCGTGCCGTGTCTCGATCTCGTGTTGCTGTTGAAGCTGCTGAGCATGCCGTGCCTCCTGACGCTCCAGTCGAATCTGCAGCTCCTGAAGCTGCTTGGTGTGTCCGTTCTGTTCACGTTCTCCACGATCACAATCGGAACGCAGACAGCGAACCTGTTCCTGCACTGATTGATAGGTCTTGCGGCAATTGTTCAAGGCCTGCTCGAGATCCTCCTCCGCGGCAAGGTCTGGCTCATCTTGATGTTGTTGCAATTCGGCGAGCTGCTGATCGAGTTGTTCAAGAGTTTCACCACCCTTCTGCTCGCCCCGGTGCTGCTCCATCAGCTGGCGAAGACGCGCTTCAAGAACAGCAAGCTGTTGTTGAAGCTCCTTACGTTTCTGCAACTGAGCCTCTGCAGCTTCAATGCTGCTAACGCCCCAGAGTTTGAGATTGTCCGCCAACAGGGCCTCACAACGTGTCTTGTCAGCCAAGAGTGTTGAGAGGCCAGTTCCCTCACCAGGACAAACCAGCAGAGTGACACCATCACCGACGTCAAGACGGAATGCACCCGTCCTTTGAGCAACATCACCTGGGCTGAGCTGTTCACCATCGAGCTGCACAGTCCTGTCTGAGGACTGCAATTCGATCCTTGATGCCATGCTCTGCAGACGAATGTCCAGCTCACGAAGCCGTAATTGCTGAGCCTGTAAGGCATCCAGAGCGTTGGCATCACGACCCGGCAGTTCCATCAGCTGCTCTTTGAGAGCAGATTGCTGATGTTCAAGATTGGCCCGTTGATCCCTTTGACGCCGAATGGTCTGGATGCGATGTTGAAGCCGTTCCTGATCCTGATGACGCCGGAGGGCAAGGCCACGCTCCTCAAGCACCTGACGTTTGCGCTCGAGTTGTTCATAAGCAGCTTTTTGATGAACGAGGTTTCTGGACAATGTTTGAGCAGATTCGTTCATGACAGAGAGCTCCTGTCGATGGGCCTTCATCGCTGTTTCCGCAGCCTGAATCTCCTGATGAAGACGACTCAGGACACTGAGTTGCTGTTGCCATTGGGTCTGCTGTAAACGCAGCGGAGCCAACTGTTGTTGAAGATCCTTCAGTGAAAGAAGCTTTCGACGCAGCTTCTGCACTTCTGGTGCTGCACACTCCAGCTGATCTAGAGCCTGCTCGTTCGCATCGAGCTCGATGCAGGCCGTTTCGTAGCTGAGCAGACGATCCTGTGCTTCAGCCTTGCGTTCAGAAGCCTGCTGCAGCTCCTGCCGACGTTTCCACAGTTCACTGTTCTGTTTCACCCCGCGACTGGTGAAACTGGAGGCCACAAGCTGTTCAAGTTGGTTGAAGACCTTTTGGTCGATCGGCGACTGCAGCGATTGCTCCGCCTGTCCCTCCAGAGCCGTGATCAATCCCTTGAGGTCATAGTGCTCGCCACTGAGTTCCAGCAGATTGCGACCGGCCAGTCCCTGCATCACCCAGAGATGTGCCCAACGGGTGGGAAGCACACGGTTCACCTGGCGACTGCCGATGATCTCCTCGACTCCAAGCAGAGCGGCCAGTTGATCCTCGGCATCTCCACCGAGCAAAACCTGCTGACCAGCTCGGCTGAGGCGGCAGGTTCCGCCGGCACCGCTGAAGCATTTCAACAACGACCAACGCTGCCCGCCGACATCGAAATCGATTTCCACCTGCGGATGGCCTGCATGTGTGGCAGATCTCAGATCACGAATGGCAGCTCCGGTGGCAGAGGCGCGCACAAACAGAGCCCGATGCATCGCGTCCACAAGCGAGCTTTTGCCGGATTCATTGGCACCACCGATCAGGGTCAGCCCTGGAGCGAAGGGAATCTCCAGAGCTCGATGACGGCGAAGGCTTTCCAACCGGCAGCGAATCAGGCGCATGAGTCGGTGGTCACTGGGTGCGTGGCAACTGGAACCGTTGCAAGTGAATCCCTGGCGCAAAGACGATGCAATTCGATCAGAGCCTGCTCAACCAGAGGATCAGCATTGCTCTGCAGCTCCTCCTGAAGACCAGCAGCGATCGTGCTGACCAGGGGGCTGTCCATCCGAAGCAGCAGCTCATCCCTCTCCTCGGCAGTTGGTTGACGGTGCAGCTTGCCTCGCAGACGCAGGTGAAGAAGCTGTTGACTGAGCAGCGCCAAACGGTCCTGCAGCTGGAGGTGTCCCTGGAGACCCAGTTGACCGTTGAGTTCAAGCCGCAACAGGTCGCGCCCCACGCGACTGCCAACAGACTCGGCAAGCTGTTGCTCCAAGCGGGCCAAATCGGCATCGCCGTTGAGCGTCATGGTGATCCGATGCCAGCGCATTCGACCGGTGGACTGGACCTTCACGATCGGCTGTTGACCTCTCTCCAGATCAACCAGCAGAACCTGTGACCTCAGGTCATCGGGCCCGCTCGGGAAGCGGTCGGGTTCCGGTGTGCCGCTGTACCAGGTTTTGCGATCGATCTCCATCAGCGCATGCCAGTCGCCGAGAGCGATGTAATCGATTTGATCCCGGGGAAGGGAATCGAGGCAAAGCTGATTCACCTGGGCTTCGCCACCGAAACCCTGCACCGAGCCATGGGCCAGAACAACACGGGGTTGCAGAGAATCGAGCTCAGTCCAGTTGAGCTGATCAAGCCAGAGAGACGGGCTGCGGCTCTCCCGCTGCCGAAGCAATGGGCATGGCAACAGAGTGATCCCAGCAACACTGACCGGTTCCTGCTTGAGCAGCAATCGGAGGTTGGCGGCACGCTGCCGCATCTGCCCGAGCAGATCTTCACGCCTCCAGATGCCACCGGCTCCGCCGTGATCATGATTGCCTGGTATCACAACCACAGGTGATGGGATCGATCCGATCGCTTCCAGCACCTCCATGACCATGTCAGCGGCCACAGTGCTCGAGTCGAACAAATCACCAGCAACCAGCACAACGTCCGCCTGTTGCTGACTGGCCTGCTCAGCAATTCTTAGAACCGCATCAACACGCTCCTGCTGCAAACGAGCCTGTTTCTGCGAGTTTTCGATCCAGCGATAGGGCTTGCCGATCTGCCAGTCAGCGGTGTGAAGGATTCGTGGCACCCGTGCCGTTCAGATATCGCTCACCATGCTGCCGCCTTCCCGCCTGATTTTCCGCACACTCATTGCTGGCAGTGGGCGAAGAACACGGCATGTTTCGTGATGAGACCCATGCGATTCGACGTGCCCTCCCCATTCTCCAGCACCAACTCGATCCTGGAGACCATCGCTGGACTGTTCCACCCGCCAGAACAGATCGACGGGATCAGCCAGCTTGGGTCAGGAAATGTCAACGACACTTTTCTGGTGACACTGAACCGCAGTGCATCACGATCAGCCTTCGTGATGCAGCGTTTGAACACTGAGGTGTTTGAACAACCTGAATTGGTGATGAGCAATCTGCTCAAACTGGGCAACCACGTTGAGCAGCGTCTTGCCCAACAACCGCCTGAACTGTCGGGTCGCCGCTGGGAGGTTCCCAAAGTTCTGCCGACCCTCGATGCCCACGGACACTGGGTTGAGCATCAGGGTGAGTTCTGGCGATCCATCACCCACATTGGTGCAGCCACCACGACGGATGTGATTCAAGACGACCTACACGCCCGCGAACTGGGCTACGGGTTGGGCATGTTTCATCACCTGATCAGTGATCTGGCCACTGACGAACTGGCTGACACGCTGGAAAATTTCCACATTGCCCCGGCCTACCTTGCCGAATTTGACCTGGTGTTCTCCAGGGCGAATGATCGAAACAGCAATCGCATCGCCAATGCTGTCTCCTTCATCGACAAGCGGAGGGCAGGGATCGACGTTCTTGAGCAGGCCTGTGCAAGAGGTGAACTGAAACGACGACCAATCCACGGAGATCCGAAGATCAACAACGTGATGATCGATAACGCCTCCGGGCAAGCCGTGGGACTGATCGATCTCGACACCGTCAAGCCGGGGCTGGTTCATTACGACATCGGCGACTGTCTTCGCTCCTGCTGCAATCGATCGGGCGAGGAAGCTCTCGATGCCCAGACCGTCAGCTTTGATCTGGACCTTTGCCGGGCGATCCTTGAGGGCTATCTGTCTGTGGGTCGATCATTCCTCACGCCAGAGGATTTCCGCTACTTGCCTGATTGCATTCGTCTGATTCCCCTTGAGCTCGGTATCCGCTTTCTCACAGACCATCTCTCCGGAGACCGTTATTTCCGTACAACAAGGCCTCAACACAATCTTGAGCGGGCTGAGGTTCAGTTTGCGCTCACCCAATCGATCGAAAATCAGTGGCGGGAGCTGAAGAAACTGATTGATGAATTGTCGCAAGAATTCTGAGTTGGATAGCCATAGGATGATGATGAATCAACTCGGAACGAGTTCACTTTAATCCACAGCATTTGCTCAGACCATTGCCCACGATGCGCTTCCAGAGAGAGGCGATCAACAACAATCCAAACCAAGAAAACGAAAATAATTTTTTTGACCAGTGATCATCCAAAGTGACATCAGATTATTCATATTGCCACAGTGTTGCCCGACAAAGCATCAACCAAGAGAAAGCAAAGTTCTTATGACAATTAAAACGAATAAGACAACAGTTGGGTAAAACGTCAAAGCAAAACCAAACGCTCTCGACACGGCACCTTTTCGGAATCCTTTGATAAATAATATCCGACCGATCAAGAAGCAACACGCCGAGAGAGGAAGCACCGATAACCACACGGAGGGAGTCATCACGATCCACAGACAATAGACAAATGCAGCCAGAATCGTTTGCTCAAGAGTGTTCTGGAGAAGCGATTGGAGGCATAAAAGTGGTGACGATGGTGTAGAGGCTGCCGTTGAATCAATATCTTCAGGAGAAAAAAATCGGTACCTAGCGATTCTTGCAATGGATACGATGAGCACAGATAATGGGATGAGTAAACATCGTGCCAGTACTACGATCCTGTCATCCATCGCCTCCGACTCAGAAAAAGAGAAAGGATTGAAGATGATTCCGTAGAGAACCAAAAGGAGAGAGACAAATATTCCCAGTCCCATGCCGCGCAACACGTTTGCCTGCTGTTCTGTCAAGGACATCGCCCTATTCATGAGTTGCACGATTCACTACTCATACTATGTCGACAGCAAAACAATTGATCAATCAAGTCAAACTTAAAACATCTGACGACAACAAGAATCCAAGGAAATCCCAAACTGACCAGCGGTCAATCCAATGACCTTTCGGTGGCACCCCATGAACAGTGTTGAGTCAGTGGCTTGAATCCAGGAATCGCCCCCATTCATTCCGCTACTATTTGAATAACCTGCCATATCTTGCTGAAATAGATGCCCCACCTGCTAAATACTCCGCACTTGCAACCTGGAACCATTGATTTAATGAAGTAATTACCAAAACGATAATGTTCTGTATAGTTTTGAGTTTTGAGGCTTGTTCAATCTTGCCGATGCGCAGAGCATGAACAGCCACGTTGTTCAGATCCTTGGCTTTGTTCTCGTCGTTGTAGCCTGCACCGCCAATGATTCCTTACAGACCTTAGGCACCTTCCTGGTCAGTAATCGTGGGAGAACATCCATTCATCTGCAGATGATTTGGATCTGTTTAGCAACAACCTTCATCTTGGTTTTCGGCTGGTTTAAATATGCAGGTGATCCTGCCTGGGGGCTGCTATCTCAGTTCCCATTACCAGATGATTTCAATCTTTTTTATCTGATACCACCATTGACCGTGGCAGCTCTGACCTGGTGGGGTGCGCCGATTGGAACTTCCATCCTCGTGTTGGCTGCTTTTTCGCCTCTACAAACATCTGCACTGGTTACAACATCGATTTTTGGCGGGGTCTTCGCGCTGATCGCCTCTGCTGTCGTTTATGGGTTGGTGTTATGGATTCTCGAGCGTCGATTTATACGAAGTCCACAGGATAACCATCAGCTACCACGACGTTGGTTAATTCTTCAATGGTTCAGTACGGCCTGGTTGTGGTGTCAGTGGATGATTCAGAATGCAGCTAGCTTCTATGTTTACCTTCCAAGAAAGCTCAGCTTTTTTGAACTGCTAATGAGCATTTGTGTGATCTGCTGTTCGATTGCATTGATTTTCGCCTGGGGTGGAGGGCCTGTACAGAAGATCATTCGCAGAAAGGCGAATATTCGCGATATCCGCTCAGCAACACTCTGCGACTTAGTCTTTGGAACAATTTTATTTGCAAGAGCTCTTAGCTTCTCCGTGATTCCAATGAGCACAACATGGGTCTTTCTTGGCCTGCTCGCTGGCCGCGAATTGGCCTTGGTTGCCCGCATAAAAGTCTCAACTCCACTGGCAGCTTTCCATCAGCTTGCCAAAGACTTCTTCAAAGCTTTCTCGGGTGTCCTGGTGAGTGTAGGTGTGGTTTCCGTTCTTCGATTGCTCACAACCTGAGCGGTCTAAATATGCTCCATAGCCTAGAAGTAACGCTATTTAACTCTACTCATCAATTGGCCTTCTTCCTTTACCACGATTGCATCGCCTCACGATTGATTCTGACAAGAATTCATACAGTACCCAACCTGTGAATCTAAATCTCCCGACACTCTAAGATGTCATCTCAGATTCGATTAATGACCCTAAATTATGGTTAATTCGCTGGCACCAAACTTTAAATTTCTTGTTTTAAAATAGTGATAGCATACTTCTTTGAAATCAGAATAGAGATAGTCGCAATCGCTTGCTGCACTATGAGATCAGCATATTGAATCGTCTCTTCATTGAATTCCGGAATCATTGCTTCAGGATCCTGTACTTCTGCTGCTGTAATCAGATTTAAACGCTCGCGATCTGTCTCTGAACAATGATCAAGCACGTTTTCTACAGCAGCCGAAATCAGCCAACCTCTGGCCTTTTTGTATCGATAGGAACAGTCATCCTGTTCATCACCACTGGGCATCTTGAAGTCCATGCTTGACATCACACCAGCATGACTCAGCTCACCCTGAATCGGGGCCAACAAGCCCGTATATCAATTAGGTGATCTCTAGGAAAGCTTTGATATCTCAGAGATTCATCCTGGTGGTTGGATTTTGCAAATCAGCCCTCACGGTTATCTTCTTGTTGATCGTTGTGTTCTTGCTCGTCGTGTTCGTCTTGAGGGTTGGCCACTTCCAGCTGATGACGAGTGAGCTCAACTGAACAGGACTCGATGAGGTCTGCTGCCAGATCCTGTTCTTCTCCCTCAAGTCGAAGATCCTGAGAGATCGGTGCTTCTGGGCAACTGATGGCGGCTACCTGCTGCAGGGCATTGGTGATGGCGGAGAGATCGTTTTGCCAGGTGACTGCCAACCCCTCGATCTCGGCAAGCACTTCAGGACTGGCAGCTTTGATGCCAGAAGCGGCATTCATCCGAGCAGCAATCCGCCGCTCATCCCAGACAGAGGCACCGACCAAGTGTGCTGCATGAAGGGTGGCCAGGGAACTGATTGCTTCGGCCTTGAGAGTTTTGACTGAGCGGCTGATCACACGTTGATCCAGCGATAACGGTTCCACCGAAGGCAGATCAGCAGCATCCGCCGAAGCCGTATTGGTGAGGGATTCGCCCTGCTGTTGTGGTTCCAACCGCAGCGGCATCTCCTCAAGTTCATCGGAATTGACAGGTGGTGCGATGCGGCATGCAGCTCGAATCAAGAAATCAGCAAAGCGTTCTCTCAAGCTCATGTTTGATCAGCTACCCCTGCTCCATTCTGACTCTGCACCTAGTCTGCGAATCTCAACAGGCCGGACTTCACCACTCAACAGTGACCACGAGACAAGCCATCAGTCGCAGAGCTCAGCTCAGAACTGCCTGGAGTGGGATTTAGGGAATGGGACGACACCCGGTGATGGTGAGGCAAGTGTGCCCACTGATTCCCTTTGACCTTGATCAGTGTCCAGCGGTGCTTGCCATGGCGGAGTTTGTCTGGAAAGAAAATGCTCCTCTTGAACTGAACTTCAGCCTTAGCCCGAAGTTGCCCGAAAGCTCCATCAATTGCCTATCGCTGAACAGTGGGAAGACAAAAACTTCAGCGCAGAGACTGGACAATCTCTGGAGCCATACCTGTTTCGAAGCCTTTCTCGCTCGTCCTGGTGAGCCAGGGTACTGGGAGATGAATGTCTCTCCGAACGGAGACTGGAACCTCTATCAGTTCAGCGATTACCGCACAGGTGGAAAAGCGGATCCTCTGGCAGAGGCACCTGAGGTGAGCTTCAGCATTGATCGTGTTGGTTGTCGCTGCACGATTCGGATTTCACTGAAGCCATGGTGGGAGCACACAGAGATGCCTGAAATCGCACTTACCATGGTTCTTGAAGACCAAAACGGTTGCCTGAGTTATTGGGCTCTGAACCATCCGGGAGACAAGCCAGACTTCCATGATCGAAGGGGTTTTCTGCATTGGTGAACAGTCGTCTGCGTTACACCAGGGTCTGGGTGCGTTGTCTTTTAAGCATCCCTGTCTTGCTCAGTCCGATCACAGTGGCTTGCAAGACGATTGAAAGCACCGACACAGCTGAAGTTCAGACGCCGAGCAAAGCAACAAGCCCGAACCTGCCAAACCGGACAGACCTGTCCATCGCACCGAATGGTCGGCACTACCCGCTGATGCCGGAAGAGCCGAATGAAATCGCCGAGCTGATTGGCGAGATCGAGGCCGCTGTGCTCACTCCGCAGTTGACCGAACAAAACCTCGCTGCACTTGCCCATCAGCAGCAGGTGATCTACAGGGTTCTGTCCAAGAACAAAGCACTGAGTCAGGACGTTCGGGCTCAACTGGATCCTCGCTGGCACTGGGTCTTTGACCAGCACATCGCAGCTCGCAGAGAATTCCTGGCGATGCACCGAGGCCCTGCGTCGTCCACACTGCCGGCCTGGAGGATCAATCCTCCAGCACCAGCAGATCAATTACTTAAGGCTTACCGCAGTGCGTCGGCAGCCACGGGAATCGACTGGACCGTATTGGCCGCAGTAAATCTGGTGGAAACAGGAATGGGGCGCATCGATGGCGTCTCTGTTGCCAATGCACAGGGACCAATGCAGTTTCTACCCACCACATGGTCAGAGCAAGGCATCGGGAATGGTGGCAATATCCGCGACCCATGGGATTCCATTCATGCTGCTGCTCGCTATCTGGTCCGGCGTGGAGGTCTCAAAGACATTCGCCGCGGCTTGTGGGGCTACAACAACAGCGACCACTACGGCAGGGCCGTGCTTCATTACGCGGCACTTCTCGAGCAAGAACCACTGACCTACAGGAGTCTTCACCAATGGCAGATCCATTACGCCTCTTCCGCTGGTGACCTCTGGCTGCATGAGGGTTATGAGCAACAACAGCCGATTGCGGTGAACGACTACTTACGAGGAAACCGCCACAGCGCACCGCCGATCTGAGAACGATCCACCCTGGTCTTTCATCCCCTGGCATCTACGCTTCGGGAATTAGGACTCAACAAGCTGCGTGGCAAAAGAACTTACCCATCGCGCCAATGAACTAGCTGGACTTGGCTGGTCTGCTGACGATGTGAATCGCTACGCGGAACTCTGGGAGTATCGGCAGCGCTGGGGAGCTATGAACCTGGAACGAGAGGACCGTCTTTTTCTGCGTAAAGCCGAAGCGGCCTTGCCTGTTCTGGCGACTGGCAAAGCTGCGGTCAAAAAGAACACACAAGACAAGTCCTATTACCGCTGGCTGCGTTTCCACCTCGATGCCATGAGCACGGCACAGTCCCAGATGGATCTCCCTGAAGGATCCCAAGGAGCGTGGGCCATTCTCCTGGAAGAAGAGCTGCGTCTTCTGGATCACTATCAGCCGGTCCTGGGGCTTCCAGACACCATCAAGGCCAAAAGCTTCGATGCATTCCGAGAGCAGATGGCTGAACAAGCATCTGCTCTGGAAAGCACAGAAATGCAATTACGCAGCCATGATTTTCAGGCCGCGCTAACGGAACTCAAGGAGAAAGAGAACAGCAAGTGGCGTCATCTACGCGAGCAGGGCGGAGAACAGCCCTACCCGGTACTACTAGGCAGCACAGTCGATTCCTTCCGCAGCGAAGTGCGCAGCAAATTGACACCGCTACTGCGACAGACCCTTCCCTCGCTCGCAGAAACAGACAAACCTGATCCAGACGGGGGCTGAGGTCGCTCGATCTCCGCAACGCTAGAAATAAGGAGACTTCCCTGCGATTGCCGTGACGGATCAGCGCTTTGAGACCCTGCAACTGCATGCGGGACAGGTCCCTGATCCCACCACAAATTCAAGGGCGGTGCCGATCTACCAGACCAGTTCCTATGTCTTCAATGACGCAGATCACGGGGCCAATCTTTTCGGTCTGAAGGAATTCGGCAACATCTACACCCGCCTGATGAACCCAACAACGGATGTCTTCGAGAAGCGGGTAGCTGCTCTGGAAGGGGGCGTGGCAGCGCTGGCCACAGCATCAGGACAGTCAGCACAGTTTTTAGCGATCACCAACTGCATGCAGGCAGGTGACAATTTCGTGTCCACGTCATTCCTGTATGGGGGGACCTACAACCAGTTCAAAGTTCAGTTTCCACGACTCGGCATCAACGTCAGATTCGCCGAGGGAGACGATGTTGCCAGCTTTGCGGCACAGATCGATGACAACACCAAGGCGATCTATGTGGAAGCCATGGGGAACCCGCGTTTCAATATCCCCGACTTCGAAGGCCTGTCAGCTCTTGCCAAGGAGCAAGGGATTCCTCTGATCGTGGACAACACCCTTGGTGCCTGCGGTGCATTGCTGCGACCGATCGAACATGGTGCCGATGTAGTGGTGGAAAGCGCCACCAAATGGATTGGTGGTCATGGCACCAGTCTCGGTGGTGTGATTGTGGATGCCGGCACCTTCAACTGGGGAAACGGCAAATTCCCGCTGATGAGCCAGCCGAGCGCCGCTTATCACGGACTTGTGCACTGGGATGCCTTCGGCTTCGGCAGTGACATCTGCAAGATGTTGGGACTGCTGGACCATCGCAATATTGCTTTTGCCATGAGAGCCCGGGTGGAAGGGCTGCGTGACTGGGGTCCTGCAGTGAGCCCCTTCAACAGCTTCCTGCTACTGCAGGGTCTGGAAACCTTGAGCCTGCGTGTTGAACGCCATGCTCAGAATGCAATGGAACTAGCGACGTGGCTGCAACAGCATCCGAAGGTGGCAAGCGTGAGCTATCCCGGCCTCAATAGCGATCCATATCATTCTGCAGCCAAGAAATACCTCACAGACCGAGGCATGGGATGCATGCTGATGTTCTCGCTCAATGGCGGCTATGACGACGCAGTTTGTTTCATTAACAGCCTGAAACTGGCGAGTCATTTGGCCAATGTGGGAGATGCCAAGACATTGGTGATTCATCCAGCATCAACCACTCACCAGCAGCTAAGTGAAAGTGAGCAGATGTCCGCAGGTGTGACTCCGACCATGGTCAGAGTGTCGGTGGGTCTTGAACACATCGATGACATCAAGGCCGACTTCGATCAAGCCCTGGCATCAGGGGCCTGATCGGAGAAGTTGTGACATGGCTCTGATTCTTCCAGCCAACTATCACAAGATCACAGCTGTTGAGCGAAATCGCATTTCCTGGATCAAACCAGAACAGGCAGAACGTCAGGACATCCGACCATTAAGGATCGGAATCTTGAACATTATGCCGCTTGGAAAACAGTACGAATTTAACCTGTTACATCCACTAGGACTTTCGGTGCTTCAGATCGAACCAATTTGGATTCGTCTGCAGAACCATGCTTATAAAAGCTGGGATAAATCACACCTCGATGAGTTGTATCAGAGTTGGGAAGAGGCCAATGCCAAAGGGCCTCTGGATGGTTTGATTATCACAGGCGCACCGGTTGAACACCTTCATTTTGAGGAAGTCACGTACTGGTCGGAATTTGTAAACCTCGTTAATGAGGCTCGTGTCAGCTGCGCTAGCACCCTGGGCTTGTGTTGGGCGGGATTTGCTCTGGCTTATCTGGCTGGAGTGAGGAAAGTGGCACTGCAACAAAAACTATTTGGGGTGTTTCCAATGCGCAGCCTTGTGCCAGGGCATTCGCTAATGGGAACTCAAAATGATCAATTTCTCTGTCCACAAAGTCGCTACGCAACACTGCCAGATACTGCTATGGAGGCAGCCCAACGTCAGGGACGTCTACGTTTATTGGCACATGGAGAGTCTGTTGGCTACACAATTTTCGAAACCCCCGATCAACGACAGCTCATGCACCTTGGACATCCCGAATACAACGTTGACAGAATTCTTGCTGAAATGGAAAGAGACAAAGCCCGGGGTGATGTTCCACCGCCACAAAACTTCGACGCTGATCAACCTCAAACTTTATGGAGATCTCACCGAAACCTACTCTTTCAACAATGGCTGTGGTTCTGTTATCAACGCGTTAGTTTCCAAGCTTAATGATATCAAACAAGAGCCATGCATCCTCTTGAAACCTTTGGTCAATGGCGTAGACGATGGTTAGGTTGGCTTCCCAATCAAAAACGGTGGGAACGTTCAGGTACAGACATTGCACCAAGGCCACAGGACGATTGGTTGTTAGAACCTGTCAGTCAACAAGAAGCGTCAGCCCTATTTCCTCATCTGAGTAAGGAAAAAGCTGTCCTTCAATACCAAAAAATAAGACTCCAATTGCGTGAACAGACTAAGAGAGGATACTGACCAGAAACAGAGCTAACAGACGACAATTGAAGTAATTGATAGAGCTCAAACAACGTAGAACACAACCAATAAGCTGAAACAACAAAGACGAAGAGCCACTCATATTGAGAAGCTGAGTCTAAGCGTAATCAACAGAATAACAATAATAAGCTGAAAATTATTAAGACAGACTTTTCGGAAAATGTATAATATCAATTGTTCGGTCAAAGAATACAGTTCTGAATGATTGCTTTGATACGTCAAGAGCGGCAACATCAAACACAGAGCAGAGTTTGAACGTTCGGATGGGCCCTTGAAGGCCAAGATGTAGTCTCGGTTTCAACCCCATCAGTCAAACTCACGGCTACTGGATTGAATTCGCCATAATCTTGCAATGAAAAATTTGTTCCTGAAATTTCTTGGCCCACTGCTTGCTATTGCCGGCGTGCTTGGGTTAACAGGCTCCTCCATTCTCTGGAATTTCCAGGGTCGTGCCCTGGGAATTCCCGCGACAGTGCTTTCACTAATGCTACTTGGAGTGGGAGTTGTTCTATTGCGCCCCCTACAACCTGCGGCGTCAGCAGAAGCAATTGAAACCATTGAATCCACAGCGCTCGAGATTGACACCGCGGTTGCCACAAACGAAACCAGCGAACATCAAGGGGTTCAGATCAATGAATCATCCAAATTTGAAACAGGAACCATCGAAGCTGACTCCGATGAATCGTTGTCAACCACTCAATCATCGTTGACCATTGCTGAAGCGATCGCTGCGGAACTTGCCGCAGCGGAAGCAGAAAAACCTGATGTGGTCCTCGTGAATTTTGCTCCGGATGCCTTGAGCCCTGGAAATTCGATTCGATCCAACAAGCGTGTACCGGGACGCAATTTATCTGGTTTCAGAATGATGGCTTCTGATCTCTTCAAATCGAACTGATTCATTTTTAATTGATTAGCTCGTCGAAAAAAACTAAACTTTTATTTGAGTTATTTCCAAAAATTAAAATTTTATTGTTTTTAATTCTATTTTATAATTATAATCATTCAAGCTTCATTGGCAGTACTTTCTTAAGAATGTTAGTGACTGTTCATCTCCAAGCTCAATAGCGCGGTTCCAATCGAGGCATGCACGTTGAAGATCATTAGACATTTCCATTGCCATTCCGTGGTTAAAGTAAGCAGTACCATCGTCGGGATTCATCTGTATAGCAACATCAAAGTCGAGAATGGCTCCAGAAAGATCTCCAGAACGCGCTTTTGCAATTCCACGATTCGAATAGGATTCAGTGCGACTTGAATCCAGCTCAATAGATTTGCTGTAATCTATAATTGAACCTTCAAAATCACCATATTTTGCCTTAGCTACACCACGATATTGATATGCAGATGAATTGGTTGGATCGAGTTCGAGTGCCTTATTAAATTCAATTAGAGCACCTCTATAATCTCCGGATTCAGATTTCTCCACTCCAGCTTGCAAATAGGAATCAACACTCGCAGCAAAACACGGTGGCACAAGAGCTAACAAACAAACCATTAACGAAACAACAATGACTCGAATGAACATTTGCTGATAAGACTCAGTCTATACAGCGTAGTCGCCAGGATCAAGAGAGTAAACAATCAATCACTGAAAAACACCATCCCAGTAACCATCGTTTCGTGCTGGGGGTTGGGATCTGGAACAAAACAACATTCATAGAGTCGTTTTCAAAACAATGCTAGAAGATAGTCAGGCTAAAAAAGAACGACTAGCGTTCGGTTTTAGAGACATCTGACGACAAGAGCTAGCTTCCTCGGAGAAGCTTGTGAGATGGATTGTTATGGAATTGGTGAAAATCGATGCTTCTCTGAACAGCGAACTCCAAGTGACAGTCTCTGGACATCCCCCCAAACCAACTCATGACTGACTGGAATGGATCACCTGGTGCAGTTGTCACACCACCCAAATCGTTAAAGCAGTCTCGATGCATGATCAGATAGCCAGAACCAGTGAACCAAAAATCTTACAAAAATGCCGCGAGACTGGTGGAGCGACGAACACTTTAAAATTTAAGGGAGATTACAAGGTAATGCTATCAATGTTTAAATTAACGACCATTAAATATAACGATAAATAATAAATAATACCTGATGATGCAGCATCCAAACGATCAAGCTTGGGTTATCGGCTCTTGATCAATCAATACTAATTTCCAATCATTCGGATCATACTCACCATCACCAAACATAATATTGGAAGCTTCATCAAAACAAGATGCTTCGACCTCAACCGTTCTTTTTATTTTCTGATTCAAGAAAGAGTAAATATGACCTTCCTCGTAATAAGCAAATGGCTTAGATGGCATCTTTGAATCAGGAAGCCAATCGTCTTGCTCAATGATTTTCTGTGTGACCTCTTCGATCATTTTCAAAGAATCGATATCACCATCTTCGAAATATCCTTGCCAGCTCATCTCTACCCACTTTCCATTGTCCTCCATGTAAAGAATGTAAGTCTGATCATTGGCAGACTCTCTCATCAAGCAAAAATTTTCACCTGAAAATCCAAATTCAGCTGACTGAAGCTTATTGTTATTGGCCATCATAAAACTCCGATATCATATTCTACAAGTCATTAACACAATGCAAGTTATATCATCGTCCAGTATTAAAACTGAAACGAGCAAGACGACTCATTGACCAGCAAACCACAGAACAGACATCTCGCATTATTGCATCATGTCAGCCGAGGGCATTTACTGAGTATTGGAGACGAATGTTAATTTAGCATGACCTTGCTTGATTAAGCATTCCATAGTGCTCAAATCTAATTTGCATTTGAAAATAAAACACGGCGTAATTAAGATAATAATTTATACATTTTCTTCCTCAACAAATTGGCCAGGGTAGAGCTCGTCAATGAACTACTTCAAAACTTAGAGCACGCGATCAAAACAAACTAAAATATAGCAAAATTAAATAGCATTAGCAGACTTGTGCGCTTGGTCATGACTTGGAACAACACCAACGATTCCATCGCAACAGTAGCTATAAAAACAGTATGCTCATCCACTAGAAGCACCATCTTAGGTCTTCAAATCCTCTTTTGAATACAAGAACCCATGGCAGATTCAAATTTGAAACGAGCCTGCTACGTTGTAAACCTCAGCGATGGTAATCTCCTAATTGAAGTCAATAGCTTTGAGACTCACGCCGAAGCGTTAGAACAGTTCAATCAAATCATTAAAATGGGTTCTTTTGGTCGATGGAAAGAAGCCTACTTAGAGGGCAAAGACCGAGCAGGTGAATTCGTCGATGTGTATTCAGTTCATTACTTTGACCGAAACTAGCCAACTCTGATACCTCACCTGAGACGTGAAGAAGATTTGATGCAGAGTCAGCTACGCAGGAACTCATTTTATCAGGTGCTTTCGCTGATATAACTCAACATCGCCTTAAACACATGCTTCATTCCCCCAATAGAGCTAATCGTAATGTTGTTTTTGGTACGAATGGGGGAGGACAGGGTAAACGCCTGAGCTGATACTGAAGCCAATGGAGGCTTTAGTGTGCTGACCGACTGGTACTGGTATAAAGATCTAACTGACGAACAAAGGAGTTTGTATGAGGAGCTAGTTCAGATCGACACAGAGGTTTATTTAAGTCCTCACGACTGTAAGCAACTCGTGAAGGGTCTAACACGAATCGGAATCAAAACACCTAGGCAACTCAGAGAGTGGTTTAGAGCCTTAGCCGAAGCAGAAGTAGAAGTAGAAGTAGAAGACAATTAACTAAAATTAGAGATAAGTCTCAACTGAACCCCCATCGGCTTAGTGATGATCAAACAAAGACTTTAATACACACCATTACTCTTACTGCTGCACAACCTTGCCACCGATGCCAGAAGAGCAACTCAAAGCCTTCCTTGAAAAAGTTAAAGCCAGTATAGAATTACAGGAGAAGCTCAAGGCAGCAAAGTCACCTGAAGATGTTGTGGGCATTGCTAAGGAACATGGCTATGAATTAACTGCTGATAAGGTCGACCAGCTCTCAGATTGGGAACTAGAAGGTTTTTCCGGGGGCGGATGGCATCATGGCATCGGTCCAGGCGGATATCCGGGTGCTTACGCATCGCATGGGGGTGAATTCGCAGTGTGTGCAACACCTCTGACTGTTGTAAATTGACTGATATTAAAAGAAAAAGCTCACAAATAAGTCTCCAATACCTGGGACAATTGAGCGCAGTTGAGCAGTAATCAGGCAAGTTAAAGCTTTGCTCAACTTGGCGGTGAATTGTTCTGAGCCATTCACCAGAAGCCCGCCAGAACCCCTTGGGGTCTGCACCGGGGCTATGTAGCAGGGTTCCACAGAGGGTTGTAAGCTTGAACGAGTGGAGGGGGCATTACCCCAAAAATCCACTGCTTGGAACCAAAACATCTTCAGTAACACCCACCAATAGCTTTCCCTAATGGGCAGATGTAGAAACAGGTACAGAACCCGAGGCCGTAGGCTATCCGGAAAATATTTTGTATCGCCCATGTACTCCGATCAATTAGCAATCATTGATGGAGAAAATTTATCGACAGGCTGATTCAATAACTGGAGAGACTATTGGTAACTGATGGGAAACAACAGATCCATGGCAAAGGGAATTGGATTCAGCAGTGCTTGGTTGGCTCAAAGAGCATCATGTCGAGCGACTTAGAGACGGTTATTTTGATATGAGTGAAGCGAATTCCTTAACTGGCGAGGCAGCTGATTATATGGCGGTCAACAACACCGGTGGAACTGAGCACATGGAATTCTCCCATGAAAATGTTTCTGACAACAACCTTGACCTGAATTTCATGACTGAGCCCGTAGAATTCACTCCACTTGAGGCTAACTTCGCAGTTCCATTACTTACTGATCAGCTTGCAATGAGAGATCAAACAGAGTCTGTTGTAGTCAACGAAACCTGTCGGCTGGTGAATAACCCCAGAACAGAAATGAGCTTCATGGTTTGCGAGCAACACATCGACTAGTGGTTACGGAGAAGTCCACGTAAAGGTCCTGTCAAACGAAAGGTTTTGCTGCCTTTCATCCATCAAGAGGTTCTTAATTTCAAATCAGGCTCTCCAACAATTCAGCCTTATAACCTAAGCAGGAACCACAAAGCGAGTCACTTGTGGATCTTTCACATCCTCTCCCCCCATTCAACTATGACCACAACAGTGAGGATCAGAGAGCCAGCAGGGCAAAGAACATATTGAATAAAAAAAATTTGTTACTTCGCGATAACAAAATAATCATTAATTGCTATAAATAAATCAACTATTAATGTATCATGGCACAGGATATTGGATATTACCTGGAAGGCTTAGACGAATGGGCAAACACTCCACGAGGATCTACAGTCATCGGAAATGAGGCGAGCACAACATTTCAAGATCAAATCAACAATGATGGACGGCTATTTGGATTCTCCGCTGCTCTGAATGCACAGGGCGTAGGACTCTGGGAAAAAATCAATCAAGAAGTGGATCCAACAGCGATACTTGATGCGGCGTTTATACAAGATCAAGGAAAGAGCTCGGTCCTAAACAATCGAGGAAACTCATCAAAATGGTTTTATGCGCAGAATTTTCAGATTACAGATGTTAAGACTGCGAATGCCAAAAGTAATGAAGTTTATGCCGGGGTTGCTGCGGTGCTTTGGTCAGTTAAACAGCTATATCCTTCTATAGATAGAATTCCAGTCTTTGATTCCTATTATGTGAAGAGTTTAGGCAACTATGATGCCAATAAAATACAAACATTATTGTCACCAATATTTAATCTGCAAGTAACAACTCCTCCCAAGCAAGGAAATTGGAACTTCATCTCCACTTTATACGATAATGGACTCATTAAGGGATTTATTGGAGATATTTATGCATTAGGGAAAGAAGGTCAGTTTCCGACTGATGCGAAGCCATTCAGTGCACCGGTTCCTTATGCACTCCAATCAACTTGGGATAACCTGCCAAACGAAGGGGGCAAAATTACTTCCGACTATTCTGGATCACTTCCAGTGAATGGATCTGTTTATTTCCCAGGCGCTGTCCCTCATAATTTCGATGGGTCTGACTATTTGATTCCTACGAACAGTCCCCTGTCAGCAAGTTCCTTACCAACCGTGCAAACTCCTGAGGCTAATCAAGCCTTAGTCGATGAAAGTATACAAATAATCGATGGCGTTACTCAGCTTACCGATGCAGACGACTTACTAACAAACCAATCAAATTTTAAGCTTCGGATGATGGGAGGCAAAGATTTTCTTGAAGTGATTGGTGGCAAAGGTAACTTCGCTAACGGCAACATGGGAGAAGATACAATTGTTTTAAAAGGTGGCTCTGGTGAATACCTAGGAGGAAGAGACAATGATACCTTTGAGGTTTTTAATGCAGAAGAAGGTACTTCTGTTAATGGTAATATGGGAAAAGATTCAATTGTTTTGAGAGCTGGTTTCGGTAAGTACCTTGGAGGAGAAGATAGCGACACAATTTACGTTATGAACGCAGAAGAGGGAACTTTAGTGAATGGCAACCGTGGTGATGACAGAATCATAGGTAATGTTGACGGCGTGGTTTACAGAGGTGGCAAAGACAACGACTTGATGGCAGTCAGTCAAGGAGAAACTTGGGGCGACAAAGGCGCAGATATGTTCCGTGGCGTAACTGGTGAAGGATATGCTGTAATTAAGGACTACACCATTGGAGAGGATTTTGTTGACCTTACAATGAGTGGAAGCTGGAGCCAAATTGGACCTGGCTTGATGTTTACGGACGACTCAGGTGACCAAATCATGCTGCTAGCTGGAATCACTAATATTGAACAAGTCACAGCGGTATAAAACGACATTCAAAGTCAGATCTTTCTTGATACCTCACCATCTGTGGGGTTCTTCATTCCATCCCTATCAATACTTCAAGTGCTACAAACTATCGCTATAACTATTGAACAGACCTGATACAAATGTCGAAAGAACAACTCAAAGCCTTCCTCGAAAAAGTCAAAGGTGACACCAGCCTTCAGGAGAAGCTCAAAGCAGCTGCCGATGTTGACGCAGTTCTAGCGATTGCGAAAGATGCTGGGTTTATGATTTCTGCTGATGAATTGAAGGCCTTCTCAGAGCTTTCAGTAGAAGAACTAGAAAATGTGGCTGGTGGTGGTACTGATGTAAATCATTGCTACTTCGCAACAGCATACGGTCCGCACACATGCTCAGGTGCCTGTGCACAATAAAATCATTTCCAATATGTGAGATTATTTAAGATTATTCTGCCACAAGGATCACACATTAGCCTTCAAAACCTGGCACAATCTATTAGCCAAAGACGCTGCAGCAGACTGTTGCTATAACCGTTATAGACTCCCGATACCCATGTCAGAAGAACAGCTCAAAGCCTTCCTTGAAAAGGTCAAAGGCGACACCAGCCTTCAGGAGAAGCTCAAAGCAGCGGCTGATCCTCTTGATGCTGTTGTGGCGATTGCGAAAGATGCAGGGTTTAGTATTTCTGCTGATGACTTGAAGAACGCTAAGTCAGAGATTTCAGATGTGGAGCTGGAAGGAGCGGCTGGCGGGGAGGATTCAGGCGGCAAATGGTCGAGCGCCAACCCTCCATTCTGCGGCCCCTGCTGGTGAATCCTAAGCCCTTCAACCCCCTGTATTGACAGAGGCTTTTTATTGCTTCAATAACCTGACTAATCCCATAAAACATCCTTCAATACCTGGCACGATTGAGCGTATTAATCGATTGACAAAGACACTGCAGCAGACCGTTGCTATGACTGCTTAACAGGCCTCATACCCATGTCCGAAGAACAACTCAAAGCCTTTATAGAAAAAGTCAAAGGCGATACCAGCCTTCAGGAAAAGCTCAAAGCAGCGAAGTCACCTGAAGATGTTGTAGGCATTGCTAAAGAACTTGGTCATGAATTCACCGCTGACAAGTTCACTCAGCTCAGTAAAGAGGAGCTAGAGGGCGTGGCTGGGGGGAGTGGGAGCTATGCGGCGGGGTGCTGTGTTGGTTCAAGTCAGTGTGTGGTGGCAGGTCCTGGTACCTCCTAGGTGGCTTCAAGTCAGCTTGGTGGGGCAGACTGTTTTTGGTTGCTTGTTATTTGATCCCAGATCTCCGAGGATCCATTTTTTAAGGGAACACTGATAGAGCTTACACACTCAAAGCCCTGCATTAGCAGAGGTTTTTATTGCTTAAATCTCGCCAATAAGCCAACAAATCAGCCTCCGATGCCTGGCACGATTGAGTGCAGTAATTATTAGCTATAGACGCTGTGAGACTCCTTTGCTATGAATGCAGAGCCGACCTCATACACATGTCAGAAGATCAACTCAAAGCTTTTCTGGAAAAAGTTAAATCCGATACTGAATTACAGGAAAAGATCAAGAGCGTCACCTCCCCTGAAGCTGCTATTGAAATCGCCAAAGATGCAGGATTTTCAATTACATCAGAAGATATTCAATCGATGAAATCTAAATCACCTGAAGTGTCTGACCAAGAGTTAGAAGGTGCAGCGGGAGGAACTGCTGCAGCATTGGTAGCTCTTGGTGTTGTTGCGGCGATTCCGATAATTACAGAACATATTTGTGATCAATAGTCTTAGCCATAAATTTTAAATCCCGATTGGCCAAGACTCCTTGTCGTGAGACCACGGCTGATGACGAGGGTCAAGTAGCCAGTGGCGTTGATGCTGTACCTAAACTTTGATAGCTTGTCGTAGGAGCTGACTCCGGGTTCAAATTCGATTACTCGGAGAGCGCTGATTAACTTCTTGCAGCTTGGAAGCCTGACTAATCCCATAAATCAGCCTTCAATGCCTGGCACGATTGAGAGTAGTAAGTATTAGCCAAAGATACTTCAAGACATTGTTGCTATAACCGTTAAAGACACCAGCTACCCATGTCAGAAGAGCAATTCAAAGCCTTTCTTGAAAAGGTCAAAGCGGACAACAGCCTTCAGGAGAAGATCAAGTCAGCTAAGTCACCTGAAGACGTCGTGACAATTGCCAAAGAACATGGTCATGAATTCACTGTTGACAAAATTACTGAATTTTGCGAACTTAGTAACGAAGAGCTAGAAGAAGTGGCCGCAGGGGCTACGTGCTATCTTTCAACACATGACTACAGTTCGAATTGCTAACTGGAGTTACCAGCCTTGAATGTAATTGACTTACAACCAGAATAGCCGCTGCATTAATGACAGGAATTATTTATTTATTCGATCACCCTAAAAAGTCTAGATATCAGCCTTCAATACCTTGCACGATTGAGCGCAGTAAATATTAGCTATAGATACTGCGACATATCTTTGCGATGAATACAGAACTGACTTCATACATATGCCAGAAGAGCAACTCAAAGCCTTTCTGGAAAAAGCCAAAGGCGACTGCAACCTTCAGGAGAAGCTCAAAGCGGCTAAGTCACCTGAAGATATTGTAGGCATTGCTAAAGAATATGGTGATGAATTTACTGCTGAGCTCATAAGCCAACTCACTAAAGAGGAACTGGTAGTAATAACTGTGGGGGGTTTGGCAACTTACGATGAACAAGAGAATTTTTACTACCCCTGATTGTTTGGTTAGTAAGTGATTGTGAGAGAACTGGGAGGATTGTTTCTCTATCCCCTCTCCCTCCTCTCTCACTCCCTTTACGACTCTCCATCTACGACCTTTCTGGCTTATCCAGTTCTGAATAAACTTTCTGAAGCTCTCAGTGTTGTTTTACAGGGAGTTGGTGAGGGGTTCGGGGGTGAGTGTCCCAGTCCATTCCCAACAGGCACCTACCATAGAGGGATTCACCTTTACCCAAAAACTATCCATTAACCAGAAAGGTTTATTTAGTTTTTTAGATGAAACCCAAAAAGGTTTAGCACCAGATTTTCTGAGCAAAAAAATTTTTGGAATGCCCTAACAGGTAACCCAATCTGCTCTTATAGCTTTATCAGGCAGGATGGGACCCATGGGGTTTATATGGGGGGATTTTATCAAGGGTACCCCCCACCCCTCTCCTGTAACTCCTCACTGAAGATCAACTGAAGGTTCTCCAGCGCCCATGCACGAGCCTCTTCAACTGTGTGTTTACCAGTTGATCGAATGATGTATCGCCCAGCGTTCTTGTGATATCTCCTGACTCGAAGGCAACTCCTTCCCTTGTGCTCGTAGATCTCCAGGCCACTGCCAGGGATCACTTGAATGATCTCAGAAGTCCTTGGTCTTGCCAAACAGTACAGAAGAATTACCCCTAAGACGGTTTCCCCTTGAAATCAAGCGGGTGGTCAAAACTGGGCAAAACCCAAACCCAGTGTTTACCAGTCAACCAAAAAACCATCCATAACTATGCAAACCGATTCCCAGCAAATTAACGCCGATATAACACACGACAATCACCACTAACCCGGAGGCCGCAACCAATGCTGGCCGCCGTCCCTGCCATCCACGACTGAGACGCGTATGGAGATAGGCGGCATACACAAGCCAACAGATCAGAGCCCATGTTTCCTTTGGATCCCAACTCCACCAGCTTCCCCAGGCTTCATTAGCCCAGACGGCACCGCTGATGATGCCAACAGTGAGCAGTAAAAAGCCCACTGTGATCGTGCGATAGCTAAGACTGTCTAGCTGCTCAGTGCGGCTGAAATGGACGGAAGACAGTTGTACCTCCGGTGGGTTCTGCACAGCAACTCCACCTTCAGCAGCGAACACTTTCGGCCTTCGATAGGCACCAGTTCCAATGGAACTGCTGCGAAGTTCAAGCTCTTCGCCTCGGTCTGTCAGTAATACAGCAACCGACAGCAGCGACCCCACCATCAGAGCCGCATAGCTGACCATGATCACGCTGACGTGCATCACCAACCAGCTGCTGCGCAAAGCAGGAACAAGCGGTGATGCTTGCTGTAACTGATCAGGCAGTGCAAAGCTCGCAAAGGCAATGCAGCCGAGTCCCATGGGTGTTGCGGCAGCTGCCACAAGTGGTGACGACCAGTTGCGCTCAACCAGCAGCTGGGTGAGCGTGCAGGCCCAGGCCAGAAAGCACAGTGATTCGTAGAGGTTGCTGATCGGAAAATGTCCAGATTGCCACCAGCGCAATACGAGCTGGGCTGTCAGCAACAAGTTGGAGAGGGCGATCAGTGAACGAACACCGCTTGAGCTACGACCATTAGACAGAGCCCAGAAACTCCAGGGGAGAGCTGTCAGCAAAAAGGCAAAGGCCATCAGACCCAGAAGCAGAACGGGTTCGGAGACGATCGCTTCCAGACCGGAAAACCCCATCAAACACCTCGACCAGAGGACTCACTGACGTTGATTCTGACGGTCTGGCTCATCGACTGGCCTGCCGTAGTAGGAAACCGCCACCAGCTAGAGAGATCAACACTGGACTCCAGGCAGCAAGTAGGGGTGGAAGGGTTCCCTTGACGCCAAGGGAACTGAAACTGAAACCAAGCAGGTAATACACCAGAATCATCACAACACTGATCCCGAAACCCTGGCTACGGCTGGTTCGATTGTTCGGCTTGGCACCCAGGCTTGCTCCGATCAAACCGAAGACGAGACAAGCCATGGGCAGAGTGAATTTCTCCTGAATCCGAACCTGAAGCTTCCTCGCTCCCTTGACGTCACCAGCGTTCTCAAGCAGTTGCTCCGCCTGCAACGCTTCGGCAACGGTCATGTTGTTGGCATCTTTTGGAAGCTTGGCGATCCTGATCGGTGCCGCACTAAAGGGGTACATGTATCGGTCGAAATCAGCCGAAGTGGTGCTTCCTGAGGGCGTCAGAGTGAGAATCTGCCCGTTGAAAAATTCCCACTTCGCTTCCTGTTCATTCCATTGACCACTTTCAGCAAGCAACATCTGGGTAAAGCCGACCCTTGAAAAATCAAGCAGTGTGACTCGGGTCATGGTTCCGTCTTGGAATCTGCTCGCATAGAAAAGCTGAAGCAGACCTTTGCTGGAGGAACCGTCAGGTTCCTCCAGCCTTCCAAAGCGTGGATAGATGATGTTGTCACCTTTTTCAGTGGCGATGGCCTTGCCAAGAGCCCTACGCAAGGTCACCTCGGCCGATCGATTACTGCGCGGCACCAAAACGTCGTTAAACAGGAAGGTGAGGCTTGACATCACCAACGCCAGCACCAAGGCAGGAATGATCATGCGTGTGGCCGTCACACCAACACTGCGTAGGGCTGTGAGTTCACTGTTGGTGGAAAGACGGCCGTAGGCCAGCAACGTGGCAAGCAAGGTGGCCATCGGGAACGAGAGCACCAGAAAGCTGGGCAGTCGCTGCAATAGCACCTGAATGGCAATCAACACCGGCAGATTGGATTCAACAATCTGACGAACCAGCTCAAACAGAACCCCCACCGAAAGGGAGAGCACCGTGAACAGGGCAACGGCAAATAGAAGGGGGCCGATCAGCTCACTAAGAAGCCAGCGATCGAGGAGAGGAATCCTGCGCAGGAGCACATGAATCCGTTGCGTCAGGTTCTGAATCACAGCTGGAAGCCCTCACCGAGGTAGTGACGACGCACCAGAGGATCCGAGGCCACCTGATCAGAAAGCCCAGAGGCCAGGACGCTCCCGTCCGTGAGGATGTAGGCCCGATCAGTGATGGCCAGAGTTTCCCTCACATTGTGATCAGTGATCAGAATTCCCATTCCCCTTTGACGCAGCGCCTGAATCAGTTGCTGCAGATCCGCCACCGCCAGTGGATCCACACCGGCGAAAGGCTCATCCAAGAGCAGATAACGCGGTCCTTCAAGCCCAACCGCCAGGGCACGGGCCACCTCACAACGACGACGTTCGCCACCGGATAGTTGGAAACCCTTGCGATTCAGAAACGGCTGCAGATGAAAATCATCAATGAGTTGTTGGAGGCGTTCACGGGCCTGAGGCTTAGCGAGTCCGGTCTGTGACAGCACCAGCTCCAAGTTCTCCCGCACTGTTAATTGTCTGAAAACGCTGGGTTCTTGGGGCAAATAACCGATCCCAAGTCGTGCCCTCTGTGGCATGGAGAGACTGGCAACGGGATGTCCATCCATCAACACCTCTCCCTGATCGGGCTTGAGCAGGCCGATGACAAGGTTGAAACTTGTGGTTTTACCAGCACCGTTTGGGCCTAGAAGACCGATCACTTCACCCGGTTCCAGCTTCAGGGTGAGATCTTTCACCAGAGGTCGACCTCCCAGGGAGAGAGAGACCCGATTGAGACTGAGACTCATGGTGTCAGCGGGGTCTGCGCTGGCTGATCAGGGCGCAGGATCATGGTGGCGCGCACCTGTCCGCCATTCGTCGGTACCGCCACAGCCCTTTCATCCTCAAGGTTGTAGGTCACACGTTCAGCCCTGAGTGTGCTGCCATCTTCCTGTACGACGTCGACATCACCACTCAGCACCAGGCGGCCCTCGCGGCTGAAGTACTGCGCCTGACGCGAGGTCGCCACCATTCCACGGGAGGGGTAAACGATCCGGACATTACCGATGGCGGTGACCACACCCGTGATGTTGTCAGCCGTTTGACTGTCGGATTCGATGGTGATCAAGCCATCGTCCGAGGGCGGACCCTCCAGAGGTGCGACAAACTCCTGCGCCAGAGAAGGTCCTGACAAGGCGAGAGCCAGACCCGCGCACCAGATCATGGAACGACGGAGCACAGTGATCGATCGCTGAAACGGTGGGAACACCATCGGTCCAGGCGCTTGGGAAAGGATGTGTCATGGTCCCACGAATCACTCCACTGCAATCAGGCGAGGTGGCGGTAGAACCTCCGGGTCTGAGCCGGACTGAAGGGCGCTCAAGCGATCAGCGACTGCTTGATGCAACGCCATGAGGTCAAGCCCCAGAGCAGTGGGTAATGAGGGTCTGAGGCGCCCAATACCCTCACCGAGAAGAATGGTGGCACCGCGTGTGTTGCCCCGTTCGAGGTGAACATGGGCGACAGCGATCTGCACAATCGCCTGAATCAACTTGCGATCGGGATCGATCTGCTCATGCCAGATCTCCTCAAAGGCATCGTGGGCCTCATACCAGGCTCCGGAATTGAACAGCTCCAGAGCCTGCGGGAAACGGGGATCGTCAGCCGGACTCAACGCTTGGCCATCTTCTTCGCAGGAAGTTTGCGCAGACGAATCGATTCCGGAGTGACCTCAAGCATTTCGCCAGGACCGATGTATTCAAGAGCGCGCTCCAGCGTCATCTGAACAGGAGACTGAAGGGTGTCGAGTTCTTCAGCACCCGCTGAACGCATGTTGGTGAGCTGCTTCGACTTGCAGACATTGATCTCAAGATCCTGAGGACGATTGTTCTCGCCGATGATCATGCCTTTGTAAACCTTGGTTCCTGGGGAAATGAAGAATTGACCACGATCTTCGGCATTTTTGAGGGCATAGAAGGTGGAAGTGCCCTCCTCAAATGCGATCAACACACCATTGCGGCGGGTGTCGAAATCACCCGTCATCGGCCGGTATTCAAAGAAGGAATGGCTCATGATCCCTTCACCACGAGTGGCACGGATAAATTCACCACGGAAACCGATCAGGCCACGGGAAGGAACCACAAATTCCAGCTGTGTACGGCCATCCGAACTGGTTTCCATGTTCTGCATCTCAGCCTTGCGTGAGCCCAGTTTTTCAATGCAACTTCCCACGGCTGCTTCAGGAACATCCATCACAAGGGTCTCGACAGGCTCGCAGGGTGTGCCGTCGATGGTCCTGAAAATCACCTGCGGCTGAGAGACCTGGAATTCGTAACCCTCGCGGCGCATGGTTTCAATGAGGATGCCGAGGTGGAGCTCACCGCGACCACTCACTGCAAAACGATCAGGTGAATCCGTGTCTTCAACTCGGAGTGCAACGTTGGTCAACAGCTCACGCTGGAGACGGTCTCGCACCTGACGGCTGGTCACAAACTTGCCTTCTTTACCTGCAAAGGGTGAGTCGTTGACCACGAAGGTCATCTGCAGGGTCGGCTCATCAACCTTGATCAGTGGAAGAGCTTTGGGTTCATCCGGACAGGCAATCGTCTCGCCGATATTGACCTCGTCAAAACCGGCTACAGCCACCAGATCGCCAGCACTGGCTTCAGCGATTTCAACGCGCTGCAGTCCTTCAAAGCCAAGCAGTTTGCTGATCCGGCCCTTCTTGAGGTTGCCGTCATCTTTGATCAGAACTGCATTCTGACCCTGCTTAATCACACCATTGTGCACACGGCCAATGATGATCCGGCCTAGAAAATCGGAATAATCAAGCGTGGTGATCTGAAGTTGGAGAGGCTTGGTGGAATCGCCCACCGGAGGCGGAACGTGGCGCAGAATCGCATCGAAGAGCGGACGCATGTTGTCGCTCTCAGTTTTCATATCGGGCTTGGCGAAACCACCCAGGCCACTTCCAAACAGATAGGGGAAATCACACTGGTCGTCGTCGGCACCCAGCTCAAGGAAGAGATCAAGCACCTTGTCGACAGCCGTTTCAGGATCAACCCGAGCACGATCGATCTTGTTGACAAAAACGATGGGCCTCAAACCCTGTTCCAGTGCTTTTTTCAGCACGAAACGGGTCTGAGGCATCGGACCTTCATTGGCGTCAACGATCAGAAGGCAACCGTCCACCATGCCGAGCACGCGCTCGACCTCACCTCCGAAATCAGCGTGTCCAGGGGTGTCAACAATATTGATGCGGGTGTCGTTGTAGGTGACAGCCGTGTTTTTGGAAAGGATGGTGATTCCACGCTCGCGCTCCAGGTCATTGGAATCCAGGACGCAGGTGGGGACTGCTTCGTTGTCACGGAAAATGCCTGACTGGGCCAGCAGTGAGTCGACCAGGGTCGTCTTTCCATGGTCAACGTGGGCGATGATCGCGATGTTGCGAATCGCCTTTTGCTGGGCGCTCATGGGGGTCTGTAGGGGGCGGAATGTCTCTAAGCGCCCGCAGGCGCAGTCGACGCACCTTATCTCAACGTGAGATCGTTTCGGGTCGATGTGGACGGTCTTGATGAAGGTTGCTCCAGTACTAAGCACCAAATCAGCGCAGATCAGCGCGAATGACGATCCTCAAGCTCCATTGGCCAGGCGACGTGCAGGTTCAAACCTTCTCAACGCATCCGCTGAACCTTCAAAACGCCAGTGCCAAGGCTCGTAACTGACACCCTGCGAATTCACAGCAGGGAATGAAAGCGTGAAGTGATAACTAGCGGCATGATCCTGAAGCCAACTGAAGGCGTAAGTCTGCTCAAAAGAGGTTGACAAATTAGTCGCCGGGTCGTCCCCATCCCCGAGGTCGACGGCATAGCCAGTGCTGTGTTCGGAATACCCTGGCGGTGCAGACACCTTGGCCCGCTCCGCGGCAGTTTGATTGCGCTCGGATTTGACGTCGAAGAAAATACTTTTCTGGAGTTCCTGGGAGCGATAACCGCTCAGCAATCTCAGATCAACGCCATCGGCTGCAGCCGCACGACGCATGGCATCAAGAGCGATGGCGGCGTCTCGATGCAACTCAATTCCCGCCTCCACTGGCACCAGTTGATCCACCACTGCCTCTGGGTAGGGGAAATGCCCCAGTAGGCGACCATCACGACCTGGCTGTTCCTCAATGCCCTCAACCAACTCGGGCTTGGAACCGAACGGCAGCAGGTCCGGCAGGAATAAGACTGTGGCTAGCGACAGTGAGAAGACAACACCACAGGCGAGCAGAAGTCCTAGACCACTGCCTCGCTTCGGTTGAGAGGAACGACTGCGGCGTGCGATGGGGATGTCATCGCGGCTGCTGTCGCGCTTCCTGCTGCGGGTGGCGACAGCCCGAGACAAAAGAACACTTCACTGATGTTTCGATCGTAAGGGGGTGCGCCAGTGCCAGCGGCGAAAGGACAGGTTGCGGTGTAGCTTCAATTTAGAGTCCAGCGGAGTGTGCTGAGATGCTGAGAGTTGCTGTCATCGGCGGAGGTCCGAGCGGTTCCTGCGCGGCCGAAGTGCTTGCAAAAGCTGGCATCAACACCTGGCTGTTCGAACGCAAACTTGACAACGCCAAGCCCTGCGGAGGAGCAATCCCACTCTGCATGGTTGAGGAATTCGAACTTCCTGAATCAATTATCGACCGAAAGGTCCGCAACATGAAGATGATTTCCCCCTCCAACAAGGAGGTGGATATCAGACTGGACCCACTCGGCTACGACAACGATGCCTATATCGGCATGTGTCGTCGTGAGGTTTTTGATGCCTTCCTGCGCAACCGCTCCGCCGAACTCGGGGCGACTTTGGTGAATGCGTTAGTCCAGAAAATTGACACCGGAACCAATCGCCAGGGGCCCTACACCCTGCATTACGCCGATTACAGCAATGGTGGTCCGACCGGAGAGCTGAAGACTCTCGAGGTGGATCTGATCATCGGCGCCGATGGTGCCAACTCCCGTGTTGCCAAGGCCATGGATGCCGGTGATTACAACGTGGCCATCGCTTTCCAGGAACGCATCAAGCTGCCTGCCGAGGAGATGACCTATTACGAGGATCTCGCCGAGATGTATGTGGGGACCGACGTCTCCCCTGACTTCTATGCCTGGGTGTTCCCCAAGTTCGACCACGTTGCTGTGGGAACAGGAACAATGCAGCAGAACCAGTCGCTGATCAAAGGCCTTCAGAAAGGGATTCGTGAGCGTGCGCGCAAGCGTCTGTTCAAGGGTGAAGTGATCAAGGTCGAAGCCCATCCAATCCCCGAACATCCCCGTCCAAGAAGAGTTGTGGGTCGCATGGCCCTGGTGGGTGACGCCGCTGGCTATGTGACCAAGAGCTCAGGTGAAGGGATTTACTTCGCCGCCAAGAGCGGGCGAATGTGCGCGGAAGCCATTGTGGAGATCTCAGCGAACGGAAGCCGCATCCCCACGGAGAAGCAGATCAAGTCGACCTACCTGAAGCGCTGGGACCGGAAGTACGGCGCCACTTATGCGGTTCTCGACATTCTCCAAAAGATTTTCTACCGGAACGACGCAGCCCGGGAAGCCTTCGTGGAAATGTGCGATGACCGCGATGTTCAGAAGCTCACCTTTGACAGCTACCTGTACAAGCGGGTGGTGATGATGAATCCCTGGCAGCAGGTCAAGCTCACCCTGCGCACTGTTGGCAGCCTGTTACGCGGTCAGGCCCTTGCACCGTCCAACTACGGGTCTGTTCCCTCCGCAGTGGGACGAACAGACGGTGACTTCCTAGCGGAGGAAGCGGCCCAGGCAATCAAATCCCAGTCCAATGAAGAAGACCACGCGTCAAGCGGAGAGGAGCGTTCAAAAGTCACCAGCAGCTGAGCTCAACCAATGTGGAGCTCAGCTATTTGATTTACGACTGGATGTTGTCGAAACGCGCCAGAACGGAAGCCTGATTGCGCAGGACACCAAGCAGGTTCAGACGGTTGCGTCTCACAGCATCGTTATCAGCCATCACCATCACGCTGTTCTCGCCGTCGAAGAAGGCCTCGAGAGCTCTAGCAGCACCCTGAAGCTCTGAAGCCAGGCCTTGGTAATCACAGGCCTCAGCTAGCGGACTGAGGGCCTGCAACTGCTTCAGCAGATCAGACTCACTCGGTGAGTCGAACAACGAGGCTTCGATCACGGGTCCCGGGACCAGTTGAGAGCTGTCGAGATCACCTTTCTCGGCCAGTTTGGATGCTCGTTGAACCACTGCCTGAATAGCCTGGAGGCGACCGCCAGTCCGCAGTTCCTGCAGCAATAAAAGCCGTTCACGGGCATCGACAGGATCCTGAAGCAGGCGTGCGCTGCTCACCCCCTCTCCGCTTACAGCCTGCACAAGGTCGAGCGGGAAACCATCCTCTTCGAACTGAGACACCATGCGTTGCCGCAGCAGCTGGCCCAGATCATTGGCCAGACCAGGAGCATCAAACTGAAACGCTGGGAATAAATCTGCCCAGTGGTCTGCCGCTGTTGACAGCAGCGTCTGCAACGGCAGTCGCCAGCCACGGTCCCAGAGGATCTGAACGATTCCATTGCCGGCACGGCGGAGCGCGTAGGGGTCGGACGAACCCGTCGGACGCTGACCTTTGGCGAAAATGCTGAGTAGGAGCTCCAAACGCTCAGCCAGTGCCAGCAAGGCACCGGCATCGCTAGAAGGTGGCGCGTCCCCCGCACCTGCTGGTTGATAGTGCTCTGCCACTGCCAAGGCAACATCGCGGTGTTCCCCTTCCTCAAGCAGATACTTACCGCCCATCAAACCCTGCAGTTCAGGGAATTCACCCACCATCTGGCTGACAAGATCGTTCTTGCAGAGATAGGCCGCACGGCGTCCATGGTCTGCCTGTGATTCGCTGGTTGCCAGGGCCTGAAGCAGCTTGTCCATCACCCAGCTGATCCTCTCGGTGCGATCCAGCAGGCTGCCTAGACCTTCAGCAAACGTGACGCGATCGAGCTCCTGACGCCGTTGCTCGCTGGGTTGTCGGCGATCAACATTAAGGAAAAACTCAGCATCCGCAAGACGGGCACTGAGAACTCGCTGATTACCGCTGACAATCGTCTTGGAGGCATCAGGCAATCCATTGCCAACAAGCAGAAAATCGGACAACAACACGGTGCGAGCACCAAGCTGCAGCGGATCGGCAGTCGCGTTCGTTTGCCTAAGAGGAACGTACCGTTGATGCGACTGCATCACCGTGACGATCACTTCCGGCGGCAAATCCAAATACTGATCTGCGATTTCACCCTTCAGCACGATGGGGGCTTCCACCAGGTCCACCAGCTCCTGAAACAGGCTTTCCGGACAATCAGCCTCACCGCCGCAGGAGGCTGCCTGAGCAGCAATGGAGCTGCGAATCATTTCGGAACGCTGATCGCGATCCACCATCACACCGGCTTCAGCAAGACGCTCTGGCAGTTGATCTGCAGACGTCAACTCAGCGAGCGAGTCATGAAGACGATGGCCTCGACTGTGACGACCACTGCGCACGAGAGGATCAGAGGCATCGAGAGTGACAGGTATCAGGGCCTCACCCAGAAGCGCGACAAGCCATCGCACAGGTCGACTGAACCGCTGCTCTCCGCTCCCCCAGCGCATGAACCGACGTCCCTGAAGGCTGTCAATCCACTGGGGGATGAAGTCCTGCAACAGAACGGAGCTCTCCTGACCAGGGGTGCAGACACGAGCAAACAGACATGGACCCTTGGGCGTGTCTCGGGTTTCGAGCTGCGAGGGGTCCACGCCGCAACGCTTAGCAAAACCAAGAGCGGCCGGTCCTGGCTGGCCGTCAACCAGAGCCTGGGACACAGGAGGGCCCTTGCGATCCTCCTCCAGATCTGGCTGTGAATCGATGAGATCGCTGATCTGAACTAACAAACGACGTGGTGTCCCCGTTACCGAGAGCGGTCCGTGGTCGAGCCGCAGCTCTTTCAGATCAGTGCGGACACGCAGCTCCAGCTGCTGAAGCGCTGAGCGAACGAAATCGGCCGGTAGTTCCTCAGTGCCGATCTCGAGCAGAAACGTGTTTGCCACTCCACGTGCCAATGCAGGTGGCGACTTTATGAGACGCCGCTTCGCTAGTTTCAAATGAAACAACGAGGCACGTGTGAGCGACGGACTGACAGCCACATCCAATGCGCAGGAGGCCGTCGTTGCTTCTGTGCTGGATGGGCCTGCAGCGCGCACAGAGTCGATCGATACAGCACTGTCAAAAGCTGAGAAACGGAAGCTTTACAGCGGTCATCTGCGTGAGCCGCTGCAGTCGGAACTCCTGAACGACGACATCCGTTTCAGTGAAGATGCCGTCCAGTTGCTGAAGTTTCACGGCAGCTATCAACAAAACCATCGCGAACTGCGCAAAACCGACAAGGTGCGTTGCTGGCAGATGATGCTGCGGCTGCGCAATCCAGGAGGTCGGGTCCCAGCTGATCTGTTCGCAGCTCTTGATGACCTCTCTGATCGCTACGGCGACGGCACACTACGCGCCACAACCCGCCAGGCCTTTCAGATGCACGGGGTGCCGAAGGGTGACCTGAAGACCGTGATCGGCACGATCATTACCAATCTGGGGTCAACCCTGGCCGCCTGTGGTGATATCAACCGCAACGTGATGGCCCCCCCTGCGCCGTTCGAGAAGGGTGCCTACCCGGCAGCAAGGGCACTTGCCGATCAAATCGCTGATCTTCTCAGCCCTGAGGCAGCGGAGGGGTCTTACCTGGACATGTGGATTGACGGCGACCACAGCTACCGCTTTCAGCCAGTCACAACCGTCCGCAAGGCCCGCAGCCGTCAGCAGAAAGGAGGAGTCTTTTCCGGCAGCGGAGCCGAACCTCTCTACGGCGATACCTACCTGCCCCGCAAATTTAAGGTTGCCGTCACCGTGCCAGGCGACAACTCCGTTGATCTACTGACTCAAGACATCGGACTCGTGGCTTTTGCTGATGCCTCAGGAGCACTGAAAGGTTGCAATGTCTACGTGGGGGGCGGAATGGGCCGAACCCACAACCAGGAAGACACGTTTGCAAGAACCGCCGACGTGCTCGGCTACGTGAAGGCGGAGGACATCTTCGATCTGCTGCAGGCGATCATGGCTTTGCAAAGGGATCACGGAGATCGTGAAATCCGCAAGCACGCCCGTATGAAATATCTCCTGCATCAGCGGGGGATCACCTGGTTCAGATCAACACTGAGAAAGAGCTACTTCAGAGGTGAACTGAAGGGCATCCGCCAGGAGCCTGTTGCCAAGCTCCAGGATTACCTGGGTTGGCACCGTCAGAAGAAAGGTCTCTGGTTTGTCGGACTACCGATGATGTGCGGACGACTGGAAGGTGCGGTGAAAAATGGGTTGCGCAAAATTGTGCAGACCTATCAGCTGGAAATCCGCCTAACTGCCAATCAGGACCTACTGCTCTGCAACATCGGCGCCGCTCAGAAAACATCGATCAAGCAGGCACTCGCAGAACTTGGGTTTGAACTTCCAGGCGAACCAGCCCCGCTTGCGCGTCATGCGATTGCCTGCCCAGCACTGCCAACTTGCGGTCTGGCAATCACAGAGGCTGAGAGGATTCTCCCCGAGGTGCTTGACCGCCTGGATGCGTTGTTGCAAAAACTGGGCATCGACCAATCGGTTTTGGTGCGCATGACCGGATGCCCCAATGGCTGCGCCCGTCCCTACATGGCCGAACTTGCTCTGGTGGGAAGTGGCCTGAATCAATATCAGCTTTGGTTGGGTGGCACTCCGAATCTTCAGGTGCTGGCCAGGCCCTTTTTGCAGAAGATGCCCCTGGATCAACTGGAATCAACGCTGGAGCCCTTACTGATCAACTGGAAACAGTGCGGGGTCAAGCGCAGTTTCGGAGCGCACGTCAACCGACTCGGAGACGAGTTGGTTCAACAACTCCTGGAAACGGAGGCGTAGATCGCTCCGGGAGTCTGTTGTTTCCAAGCCCAGAGCTGATCTCCGTGGCTGAAATGCCACCATTCATTGGGATGTCTGGCAAAACCAGCCTGGGACATCACTTCATTGAGCAGACAACGACGACCGTGCCAGCGAGCCGCCTCACCGTGGGGATTTGCTTCAGCCTCCCTGGCATGGTGATCGGGAATGGACTGATCGCCGATGGCATCGATGTCACCGCCCATCTCCAGTGGCTTACCAGAGCTGTCAGCAAGGGTGAGATCCACTGCGCCACCGGTGCTGTGAGGAGGGGGTGTACAGGGATCCGGACTCGGAGGGGCCCAGAACCGGGCCACATCGCTTTGCACCTGTTCGAGAGCTGCAGCCATCAACGGGTCTGAAGGATCAAAACCCTGAGAGCGGCATTGCTCCTGCACGGCGTGCTCCACCATGAAAGCCTGGACACGAATCGGCCTCCAAGCATCAAAGATCGCCAGCTGCACCGTGCCGACCTCTGGATCACTTCGCATCGACAGAAGGGTCTGTGCGGTAATCAGCCGCTTAAGAACGCCGGAACGCAGTCGATAGGGATCGGCATCCTCGCCATACGGTGCACCGACGCAGGCATAGGGATGGGGCTCAAGGCACAGGAAGCGTGGCTTGAGCGACACAAGCGGTTCACCACAGTCGTCGATCACCACATCGCTCCAGGGACGACGCATCCGACCTCAGAACGCAAGGCAGCCATCGTATGGGGAGACCATCATCAGCACTCCGATGGGATTCAGTTGAGTTGAGCCGCCGAAGTCACACGACTGCGCTGCTCATCGAGAAGACGCCTAAGCACGGCGTAATCCTTCAGCTCTGGATCCACACGCAGGATGTCTGCAGCCTCATCCCGCGCTTCCTCCAGCACAGATCCATCATCAGCAAGACTTGCCAATGCCAGATCCGGCAGGCCGGATTGACGCGTTCCGAGGACCTGACCAGGTCCCCGCAGCCGCAGATCCATCTCAGCGATCTCGAAGCCGTCGGTTGACCGCACCAGAACTTCCAGTCTCTGGCGGGCGAGAGGGTTGCGGCTGTCATTGATCAGCAGACAATGGGAGGCCGCCGCGCCACGACCGACACGACCCCGCAGCTGATGCAGCTGCGCGAGACCGAAACGGTCGGCATGGTCGATCACCATCACACTGGCCTCTGGCACATCCACACCCACCTCCACCACAGTGGTCGAAACCAGAACCTTGGTCTCCCCTGAAGCGAAGGCTTTGATCACAGCCTGCTTGTCCGCACTGGCGAGACGTCCGTGCAGCAGTCCAACCTGAAGATCAGGAAACACCTCATCGGCAAGCTGTCGGTGCACATCCACAGCTGAACGCAGATCTATCTTTTCGGACTCCTCCACCAGGGGCAGCACGACATAGGCCCTCTGGCCCTTGTCCACCTCGGCCCGGATCAGGTCGTAGGCCTCATCGCGATTCGAGCCCGTGATCATGGTGGTACGAATCGGCGTACGGCCTGGCGGCAATTCATCGATCTGACTCACATCCAGATCACCATGCAGGGAGAGCGCCAAGGTGCGGGGAATCGGCGTTGCCGTCATGGTGAGCAGGTGAGGCTGCAAACCCTTACCGAGCAAACGATTGCGCTGACGCACACCAAAGCGGTGCTGTTCGTCCACGACCACAAGGCCAAGACGAGCGAAAGCCACCGGATCCTCCAGCAGAGCATGGGTCCCGACCAGAATTTTGCAAGCACCTGATCCAACGTCCGCAAGGATCCTGCGGCGTTGCTTCTGGGGTGTCGAACCCGTCAACAGCTCAACGGTGACATGAAGAGCTGGCATCCAGCCGCAAAGACTGCGGTAGTGCTGCTCAGCGAGCACCTCGGTGGGAGCCATCATTGCCCCCTGCCATCCGGCCTGAATGGCTCTCAACAGAGCAGCTACGGCAACGACCGTCTTGCCGCTGCCCACATCCCCTTGAACCAGTCGAGCCATTGGTTCCTGCCGGTTCAGATCTGCCTCGATTTCTGCCAGAACCCGCTGCTGCGCAGCAGTGAATTCAAACGGCAGCAATGTGAGAAAACGACCCAGCAACCCATCTCGATCTGATGCGACGCTGCTTAGGGAGGGTGCGGAGCGTTGCTTCAATGCCGCACGGCGTTGCATCAAGCCGAGCTGCAGCAGAAGAAACTCATCAAAAACCAGGCGATGCCTGGCCTGCTGAAGTTGATCGGATGACTCAGGACGATGAATCGCCACCAGGGCCTGATCGCGTCTAAGCAGCTGGCGTGCATCGCGCCGGATCCTGGGAAGTGGCTCCGGCCAGAGACGCACCGATGGCAGGACGCGTTCGATCAGCGCACGAAAACGATCCGCCGTTAGCCCCTCCGTGAGCGGATACACAGGCAGAAGTCGGCCGATCCGACTGGAACGAAGTGGTGCTTGAGCACTCTCCATCACTTCGATCAGTGGATCCTGAAAACTGATTCCATAAGGCCCGCTTTTAACCAGGCCACTGACAGCAACCGTGGATCCATTGGGGTACTGGCGGGTCTGACCATGCAGATAGGAGGGGTTACTGAAGCGCTTTCCAGCCAGGAAACGGGTCACCTTGATCCGCCCTGTTGGATCCTGAAGCTGCAGCTCAATGATCGAAAGATTGGGATTGCGGGGACTTGTGAAGCCATGGCAGCGCCGCACCGTGGCCACAATCGTTGCTGTTTCACCCGGCACCAGGGCATCAATGCGTCGCAGTGCCGAATAGTCGACATAGTCCCTGGGGTAGTGGAGGATCAGATCACGCACCAGCAACAACCCCAGGCTGGCCAGCCGTTCTGCGAGTTTCGGCCCAATGCCTTTCACCTGAGCCAGTGGACTGTCGAGACTTGGTGCGGCCGAAATGGATGGAACAGATGATGAAGATCGTTGCGCAACTTTTAGACGCGGTGGAGCCATGGGTGCTGATGGCTCCAGCCGCTGGCGCAGAGCATGAAGCCACTGTCTGACCACCGTCACCTGTCGGCGACGGGCTGCATCATCGAGGGTTGAATAGTCGCCGAATCCCTCTGCCAAGGCCTGAAGACGAGGAGGAACATCTCCTGGCAAAGGAATCTGCGGAGGAGTGGCCAGCTCGCGTTGCATGAAGCTGTGAAAGCGTTCATTGCGGCCCTGAAGATTGCTGAAACCGCGTTCAACCTCGAGTGACAGCGCCTGCTGCAGAGGTCGGATCCACACCAGAAAGCGTTCCAAAGCCTGATAGTCCAGGCCGGCATTCAACTGAGTTGAGGAGTCTCCGGCTGGTTGGGCCACCAATGGTTCTGGACCTCTCGGACACTGGCGCGACGCTGCCAGTGTCGCTCCTTCTGCAGCAAAGTGCCTAGATCACGACGTTGCAATCGAAGCCGACTGCGGCTGCGCCTCAGAGCATGGTCATCGAACTCAAGCTCGGACGGGCGCATCAAAACACAGGCGGTATCGATCGCCTGATCGTCAATGACCATCGACAGAGGCAGGGTCAGTCTCAGCACATTGGAGGGTGCCGACTGGGATGGCAGCTGACCATTATTCACAGCATCCAGAAGCTGCATGGGAAGAAGGCTGCGCGTCACCCCCGCTCGCATCAGCTCAACATTCACAGCATGGGACACATTGCGCAGCCTTCGGATTAAGGCGGAATCCAGTGAATCCATCCAACTCAACAGGCCGCTCGCGGTCGAAGGCATCAGTTGATCGTTCGACTGAGCTATCGAATCCAGATGGGATTCGTCTGGTTCGAGACCGCTTTGCAACTCCTGATAAGACTCTCCCTGATCCAAGGAATCCCCGGCCATCACGAACAGTGATCGCAGGATCTCCAGTTCGGACATCTCTGCACCTGAATCAGGTGGTGTCAGTGACTGAGGCTCAGTTACTTCAGAACGATCAACCGAATCATCAGCGGTCGAGGGCGGATCGGTCGGCAGCAGACCCTCCAGCAGGTCGGGGCGTTCTAACGGCAGATCCATTCCCAGCTCAATCCCGGGGGATGGTGCTTCACTCATAGCTGGCTCAACGCTGCTAGGAGAACGGTCAGCGAGATTCTGAAACTGCTGGATGCGGGATCGCCGCTCTTCGTCCTGCAGGCGCACGGCCAGCACGAGCAGCTGCTCAATCGTGATCATCGATGAAGCACGTTGAACGAGTGCATCGATCCGTTGCTGCAATAGCGTCTGGCGCTCTGAGAGCGATGCGCGTTGCAGAGGAGAGAGAGAGCAGAGCAGGTGGCGGATCGCCGCTTTGACCGCGATAGGCAAGATCAGACGCACCAGTTCCAGATACTGGGCCTGCTCTCTGTAGAGAAGCGGAGCCAGTGAGTTACACCGCTCTTCCAGGCGTGCAAGTTGCACGCCTGGATCATGCGCATAACGACTCCCCGGCAATCCCGTCAAGATCAGCCTTTCGACATGGAGGCGACTTCTGCTGCGAAGTCGGATTCTTCAATCTCAATGCCCTCGCCCAGGGTGTAGCGAGTGAATCGACGCACCTTGACGTTTTCACCGATCTTGCCTGCTGTCTGCTTCACAAGCTCCGCCACGGTCAGTGAGCTGTCCTTAATGAAAGGCTGCTCCATCAGTGCAAGTTCCTTGAGGCGCTTGTTGATGCGCCCCTCAACAATTTTTTCTTTCATCTGCTCTGGTTTGCCCTCGAGATCATCACGACCCATTTCGATCGATTTCTCGCGCTCACGGATCTCTGCAGGAATCTCGTCCGTAGTGACGTATTCGACACCAGGACAGGCAGCGACCTGCATAGATACATCGCGCAGCAACTCCTGGAACATGTCACCACGCGCAACAAAATCGGTTTCGCAGTTGATTTCGATCAACACTCCGACGCGGGCACCCGTGTGGATGTAGCTGCCGACAGCACCCTCAGCAGCAGTGCGACCAGATTTCTTTTCCGCGCTGGCAATACCTTTCTGACGAAGCCACTCAACGGCTTTGTCGGCATCACCATCAGTTGCTGCAAGAGCTTTCTTGCAATCCATCATTCCAGCGCCGGTCTTGTCGCGGAGTTCCTTAACGAGCTTGGCGGATACGGCAGCAGCCATCGGATGTGTTAGTGGAGGACGTTGGGACAAAAAGATCCGCCTTCCCGCTCGGACGGGAGGGCGGCGTGAACTTAGCGGCTAATGCAACTCAACCTTGGTTGTCGGCGCCACGCTGCTCGTTGGAGCCATGACGACCTTCATTGATCGCATCAGCGAGGCGGCTCAGCACCAGCTGCACTGAACGCACAGCATCGTCATTGCAAGGGATTGGCACCTCGCAGAGATCGGGGTCGCAGTTGGTATCAAGCATCGACACCAGGGGAATATCAAGCTTGCGGGCCTCGAGCACAGCATTGGTCTCGCGGCGCTGGTCCACCAGGACCACCACATCAGGGAGTCGGCGCATGTTCTTCAGACCACCGAGGTACTTCTGAAGACGATCAAGCTCCCGGCGAAGCACAGCTGCTTCCTTCTTGGGGCGCATGGCAATCGCTCCGCTGGACTCCATCCGCTCCAGATCCTTGAGACGATCTATCCGGGCTTTCATCGTGGTCCAGTTGGTGAGCATTCCACCCAGCCAACGTTGGTTCACATAGGAAGCACCACAACGTGCAGCCTCATGAGCCACAACCTCGGACGCCTGCTTTTTAGTGCCAACAAAGAGGAAACGCTTGCCGCTTCTGGCTGCAGTCCGTGTCCATTTGTAGGCGTTGTTCATGCAGACAGCGGTCTGCACAAGGTCAATAATGTGAACTCCGTTGCGCGCGCAATAGATGTAGCGCGACATTTTGGGGTTCCAGCGACGGGTCTGGTGACCGAAATGGGCACCAGCTTCCATCATCTCGGCAAGAGTGACGACAGCCATGGTTGTGTTGAGGTTTCGGGTTCGCCTCCACCTGTCAGGGATGGTGTGCTGAACCGAGGTTCAGATCACAACCAGCACCCGAAACAGACAGGTGTGCGGTTTGAAGGTACCCGGCGAATTTAACAAAGCACCGTCTCAGGACAGCCCTGCCTGCCGCGCTTCTCGATACAGAGCCTCGACGCCGATGCGGTTGAGCGGAAGTCTCAGCAGCTCGAGTGCCAGCGATGGTTGACCCAGGTGGATCAACCAGGCCAGCAAGGGCCGCAGAGTGCGTTCGTTGAGCAATCCCCCCAAGGTCAGCAGCCCCCACAGCAGCCGATGCATCCAAGTGAACTGGATGATCATTCGCACCCGGCGACTTGGATGCTTTCTATAGAACACGAGCCCCATGCGGGCGCGCTCGCGTTCGACCCTGATCAGGTCAGGGATCTGCGCAAGGCGAAACGCAGGATGCCAGTGATAGCCGACAGCTTCAGGACAGCGCACAAGCTGCACTCCCATCTGGCGTAACCGCTCACCTAGTTCGAGGTCCTCCCAGCCATACAACCTGAATCCCGTGTCGAACAGGCCAGACCGTTCCAGCACCCCTCGATCGATCGCAACATTTCCGGTTGCGAAATAAGCCCAGGAAAGATCACGCAACTTGTGACGCTCTCCAGTGGGATTCTCGAAATCAGCGGTATTGATCACCGCGCCATAGGTGAAACAGAGTTGATTGCCGGACCGCTGCCATTGCCTGGCCAGCGCTCGCGCATGACTGGCCAGGAATGTCGGCGTCACGACCAGATCACTGTCGATGAACACAATCACGTCGCCGCGGGAGTGGGCAACACCACGGTTGCGCCCTTCTGCAGGCCCCCCATGACTTTGCTCAACCAAGTGGACCTTGGGAAAAGTCGCTGCAGAGGATCGAAGCCAGTCGGGCGTGCCATCGGTGGATCCGTCATCCACCACCACCACTTCGTAATCATCAATCTCGGAACAGTCGTGCTGACTATGCAGAGAACGCAGACACTTCTCAAGGATGTCGCGTCGGTTGTAGGTGGGAATGACGACGCTGATGAACATCCGCCCGCTCGGTGAGCCGTAGTGAGCCAGCCTAAAGGCAAGAAAAAAGGGGGCCTCTGCCCCCCTCAAAACAGTTTGTTGGCAAAACGATCAGTCCGCAGCGCCACCATTGTTGGCAGTGCCTGTTACGCCATTGCCAGCGCCTTCGCCACGGCCATCGTTACGCATCTTGCGCTTCTTAAATTTGCGCGCGTAGGCGCGGTTGCGCTCCTGCTTTTCCTTTTTGAGGTTTCTGCGCTTGGCCATTCTTGAATCGGAAACGTCTTGATGTTCAACCCAACTTACTCAATGGCCTGAAGCAAACGGCCATCCTCCATTTTCACCAGCCGATCAGCAACATCAAGAATGCGCGGATCATGGGTGACCATCAGCACGGAACAGGATTGCTCACGAGCAAGGCGCTTGAGTAACTCAACGACCTCCCGGCCGGTGCTGCTATCAAGCGCTGCCGTGGGTTCATCGGCAAGCAACAGCTGGGGCCTGGCGGCCAGAGCTCTGGCAATGGCCACGCGCTGTTTCTGGCCTCCAGAGAGGTCCTGAGGAAGTTTGCTGAGGTGATCCTCCAGCCCCACCGCCCTCAGCCACTCCCTGGCCTGATCTCTGCGACCGCGATAGCTGAAACCCTCGAGAAGATCGGCTCCCATCTGCACGTTCTGCTCGGCTGTGAGGCAGCGCAAAAGGTTATGACCCTGAAAAATCATGCCAATTCTGCGACGAAGCAGCTGTCGTTGTCCCCGGCCAGCACCCTGCAGTTGCTGACCAAACACGCGCACATCACCTTGCTGAACCTGACGAAGTGCACCGATCAGCGTCAGAAGAGTGGTCTTGCCACAGCCTGATGGACCGGTCAGCAGCACCACTTCACCGGCTGCGATCTGAAGATCAACCGACTGAAGCACCTGTCGACGCGTTGACCCACGCCCAAACCAGTGGCTGAGGTTCTCGATCCTCACTGTGCTGATCAGATCAGCTCCTTGCTGCTGAGCTGGTTGGGAAAGAACCGTCATGGCCTCAGAAGATCTCCGCTGGATCGGCATCCACCAGACGGCGCATCGCCAGACCTGCCGATGCCATGCACATGACCAGAATCATGCTGAACACCGTCATTGCACGGCTGAAATCCATCGCCACGGGAAGCGCCGTGGCACTTCTGACCAACAGATAAAGCCCCTGCCCAGCGGCATAAGCCGGCAAATACCCGAAGAGAGCGAGCAGAAGCCCCTCACGGACAACCACACCCAGCAGGGTTCTGAGCTTGTAGCCCATGGCCATCAGCGTGGCGTACTCCGGAAGATGGTCACTGACATCGGAGTACAGCACCTGATAAACGATCACGCAGCCGACAACGAAGCCCATGGCGGCACCGAGCGTGAAGATGAAACCAATTGAGGTGCTGGTGCGCCAGTAGTTCTGCTCGAAATCAATGAAACCCTGCTTGGTGAGAACAGTGACGTCTTCGGGTAGCAATGCGTTGAGTTTCTCCACCACAGCCTCGGGGTCCGAGCCAGGCTGCAAACGAACCAGTCCTACCTCGATGCTTCCTGGTGGAGTGTTGGGTAGAAGATCGAGGAATGTTTCGCTGCTTGTGAGCAGATTGCCATCGGCACCGAAGGAGCTGCCGAGCTCGATCAGGCCTGCCACCCGAACCCTTTTTCCTGAGATCTCACTCTCAACTGTTCGTCCTGAGCGGAACCATTCGGCAACGGGACCAAACTCAGGCCTCGACTTTTCGTCGAACAGAACCCGACCTTTCTGGGTTAGAACCTGCGCCTTGGGCGCCAGGCTTGGATCAACAAAAAGAGGGTCACCCGGCTCGAAGCCAAGGGCAAGGATTGAACGGGTGCCGCGCGTCTTGGGATTACGCCAGAGCAGCAGGTTCCAGTGCACAGGTGTGATGCCCTCGATCTCAGGCAATGCCATGGCCTGCACCAGACGACGGCGAGGAAAGCCAGCCATGCTCACTGAACTGGTCGAGCGTGGACTGATCAAAACAATGTCGGCATCGAACAGTCGATGAACCGTGACGCTGGCATCAAACAATCCGTCGCGGAATCCCAGCTGCATGAACATCAGAATTCCCGCGAAACTGATACCGGCCAGAGCAACAGCCAGACGAACCGGCTGACGCACCAGCATCAGTGAAGCCAGTGGAATTCCGCGCCCGCTCAGGAAGCGGCCGATCATGAGGAACCGAATCGGGCGATCACCTTCAGGCCTGACAGCCTTGATACGCGCTGGGTGGATCCTGGATCCAACCTGACCAGGACCTCAACGATCCTGGCGTCGGCATCACCGGTGGGATCCGTCGACAACACCTGTCGTTGTCGCACCTGGGGACTGATGCGCTCAACGGTTCCCCGAAGATCTCCCTCGAAACCACCGTTCTCACTGATCAAAGTGACGGGTTCTCCAAGCTTGATGCGATTGATGTCTGACTCATAGACCTCGATCAGAGCCTCCATCGACTGACTGGCGCCAACCTCCATGACACCTTCAGCAGTAGGACGCTCCCCCACCCGGGCACGCAACTTGAGAACGGTGCCATCAATTGGAGAGCGAAGTTCGCTGTCGTTCAGATCAGCTTCAAGCTTTCTGCGCTCGGCGATCAGCTCCACCTTTTTGCGCTCAAGCATGGTGAGTTCATTCTGTTTTTCCTCGAGCAAAACAACTTTCGCCGCACCCTGCTGAGCAGCCTGGGCGATGCGGGCTACCTCCTTTTTTTTCAGAGGAATCTCTGTCTCAGCACTGCGAATCTTCTCGTTGAAAGCGGCAAGATCCGCTTCGATATTCGGCCTGTTGTCGAATACAGCGAGGAGCTGCCCTTTGCTCACCGGATCGCCTTCCTTGACCAGTAGAGACGACACCCTCGGTGAGCCACCAAAACTGCTCACCGGGGCAGCCAGACGACGTACCTCTCCTGCAGGTCTGAGACTTCCAAGGGCTGCAACAGATTCCGGCTGTCGGTTCGCCACCTGCTCAGCGTCTGCGACAGGGGTGGGTGGTTGCGGACGGCGCAGCATCAAGACTCCACCAGCAACAGCAAGGACCGCCAGAGCACCAACGCCAAGCCAGATCCGCCCCAATCCGCTCAAGGGCTCAGAGGTTCGTCGAACAGCAGTTCCTCGATGTACCGATCCGCCCATACCGTCCCGAAGGCTTTCTCCAGAACCCGCCGCGTTTTGTCGTTGCGTTTCTGTTGCCGGCAATAGGACACCTGTCCGTGATATCGGGCCAGAGTAGAAGGAGCACTGGGGTCATCGGGCTCTGCGGCCTTCACGGCATCACCGAGAACCTGGAGGTAATCGTCGACCAGTTCCACAAACCAATCCTCTTCCTGTTGGTTGACAGGGCGGATAAATCTCACGAACGGCGAGAAAATCGTTGCCCAAGTGGGAAGATCTCGCACCTGTTGGAAGGCAGGAATCACTGCGACTTCAAGCCCGCTTTGGATACGCTCGGGCAGGTGCTCTCCGACCGGGGAAAGATCAATAATGGCAGCGGAGATCCCCGCTGGGCTGGCGACGATATCGGCGCCAAACACAGGCAGATCAAAGCGTGGATCGGGGAAGAAAACACAATGAAGAATCTGAAGTCCAAGTCCAAGTCGTGCGATCTCCAGGTGCAGTTTGCGAAGTCCTCGGCAGGAATGCACCTCATTACGGATAAACAGAGCCTCACCGTCGAGCGTGCCGATGATCTCCTCGAGGTCATCCGACAAGCCGAGTGGATTGAGCTCCGGGAAACCGTTCCTGCACTGACGGATACGAGCAGCCATAGCCATCACCAGCGGATGCATCTCCTGACCGCTCGGGGACGCAGGCATCAATCCGATCCGTAATTGCACAGAATGGGACTTTGCCACGGGACCCTGACTGCGATCCCATCCGGTCCGGTGCTCGAACACCGCACACTCCATAACGGAAGCAACCTTGTGACAGCCGCCATCCCCGATGCGGCCCTCACTTGTCTTGATTTTTGGTGCCAGGGCGGAAGCGCCTGGGAGAGAAGTGGCGAGGAGGGCATCGCTCATTTCCTCGAACACATGGTGTTCAAGGGAAGTCGACGGATGGGGCCGGGGGAGTTTGATCGAAGAATTGAGGCACTGGGAGGCAGCAGCAATGCAGCCACGGGCTTCGATGATGTGCACTACCACGTGCTTGTGCCCAGCGCGGAATCGAAGGAAGCACTTGAACTGCTGCTGGATCTCGTTCTGGATCCGGCTTTGGAGCAGGACTGTTTCTCAATGGAGCGCGACGTGGTGCTCGAGGAGATCGCCCAGTATCGGGATCAGCCTGATGACCAGGTGCTGCAGACTCTGCTGGAACTCTGCTGTGCTCCCCACTGCTACGGCAGACCCATCCTCGGCTGGGAGAACAGCCTGCGGGAGATGAATCCGGAGGGGATGCGGCGCTACCACCAACGCCGCTACCAGGGAGCCAACTGTTGTCTGGCAGTGGCAGGAACTATTCAGCAGGACCTAATCAGCCACGTGCTCGACAGCCCCCTTGCAACGCTTGACAAGGTTACGGACTCAGATCTGAACAAGACAATCAAACCTTTGCTGAATTTTCGTAGCGGTCGGGAATGCCGCGCCTTTCCTCGACTGGAGGCCGCACGGCTGATGATGGTTTGGCCGGTTGCCTCTGCAAACGATCAGCTGGCCATCGCCGGAGCTGATCTGGCCACCACAATCCTTGCTGAGGGTCGGCGCAGTCGACTGGTGCAGAGGCTGCGCGAAGAACTGCAGATCGTTGAATCCATCGACATGGACGTCACCACGCTGGAACAGGGCAGCCTGGTGATGCTGGAGGCCTGTTGCCCAGAAGATCAGATCGAACGCGTGGAGACCGAGATCCACCAACAGCTGAACAACAGCTTGACCACTGCCATCACGGATGAGGAATTGCATCGCGCCATGCAACTGGTTGGAAACGGTCATCGCTTCAGCCTTGAAGCTCCTGGAGCTGTGGCCGCCAGTGTCGGTTCACAAACACTCTGGGGACGGCACCGAGACCTTCTGGCTCCACTCCAGGATCTAGCGCACTGGAATGCTTCAACCTTGCGAGAAGGTGTTATGCCAATACTGCAACCCCAGCACAGCTTCACCCTGATTGCCCGATCGGAGGACAACGCTTGAGCCCCAGCTGCGATCTCGTCCTTGATCCTGTAACAACAACCGGGGTGCTCTCCGCCAAGCTCTGGATTCGGCGCGGAAGTAGTGCTGATCCTCTTGGGCAAAGGGGCGGTCATCAGCTACTGGGTTCGGTGCTCAGCCGTGGATGCGGACCTGTCGATCATCTGCAGCTGGCAGATCTGGTTGAAGGCTGCGGCGCAGGTCTTCGTTGTGACACCCATGAAGACGGAATTCTGATCAGTCTCAAGTGCCGCGACGTTGATGCAGATCGACTGTTGCCTGCTCTTGGCTGGATGCTGCGCCAGCCACACCTGGACGAAGGACAGATCGAACTGGAGCGAGACCTGAGCTTGCAGGCCCTGCAAAGACAGAAAGAGGATCCCTTCCATCGTGCCTTTGATGGCTGGAGACAACTGGCCTATGGCAAGGGTCCCTACGGGCACGATCCACTTGGCATCGGTGTCGACCTGGAACAACTTCAAAAAGCGGAACTGGCCTGTCTTGCCGAAGATCTCGAGAGCAATGGCTCGGTGCTGGCGCTTTCCGGAACCATTCCTGATAAATCCACGGAGCGACTGGAGGAGTGGCTCGGCACAACCAAAACCAAGCTCAGCCGCGAAGAACCCTTGGCAACAATCCAGGAATCAGCTGAATTGGAGCCTGGCAAGAGGCCGTCATTAGGGCTCCAAGCTCTTCCCACCGAACAAGTGGTGCTGATGCTGGGTCAGGCCGCTCTGCCCCACGGTCAACCGGACGACCTGGCTCTGAGGCTGCTGCAGGCTCACCTGGGATCAGGCATGTCCAGCCTGTTGTTCCGCAGGCTTCGAGAGGAGCATGGCGTCGCCTACGACGTAGGTGTCCATCACCCGGCGCGCGCTGGAGCGGCACCCTTTGTGATGCACGCCTCAACCGGAGTCGACAGGGCAGAACTATCGCTCGAACTCCTGATCAGCAGCTGGTGTGAGCTGATGGAGACCACCATTTCCGAGCTCGATCTCAAACTGGCCAAGGCCAAGTTCAGGGGGCAACTGGCTCACGGCTCCCAGACCACAGGTCAGAGGGCCGAGCGGCGGGCGCAACTGCGTGGTCTGAATCTCCCTGATGACCATGACCAGAGCTGCCTCAACCAACTGGAGCAGCTACAGGCCAGTGATCTGCGTGACATGGCACTCCGCCATCTTCAGAGTCCTCAGCTCAGCTTGTGCGGACCCGAGGAAACGCTGGAATCACTGAAGAAACAATGGAGCCTGAGCACTTTTGCTGAAAGCACCGAGCCTTGATCAGTGCCCTGGGTCAGCAGAACCCTACGTCTCAGATGAAGCATCGGAGTCCGATGAAGCGTCTTGATCCGAGGCATTGTTCGGATTTTCGCTCACAAGTGTGAGTTGCTCAATCGACAACAGAAAAGTCCCTCTGGCGAAGCGCACTGCTGCCGTTTCAGCCGGTTGTAATGCCATGACCCTGCCGATTTCATTGTGGGCCACAAGATCGGGAGGCCTGAGCATCGGCATCGGATCAGCTGTCTTGAGGAAGGTCTGGGGGCGCACCAGTCGCACCTGGTCACCGATTGAAACGGACATCTCTGCTGGGCAATGCATCTCTCTTACAGCAGGATGGTGCGAGCTGACGATTGCCCGTGCGGGCACTGTCCACCTGGAGCGGCGCTCTTGCCGGATTGCTTCTGATCCTCGTCGGAAGCCTCATCCCTACTGCCCTGCTACTGCCTCTGCCCGAGTTGCCTCCTGCCGTTGTGGGTCTGCCCAGCACCTGGCAGGTTCCTGCACTGCTCGTCTGCGCCCTTGTCGCGGGCCCAAGAGCGGGAGTCATCGCTTCAGTGGCTTATCTAACCATCGGATTGGTGGACTTGCCTGTGTTCCACGGCGGTGGCGGTTTCGCCTATGTGCTGAATCCGGGTTTTGGTTATCTGGCGGGATTCGTCCCCGCCGCCTGGTTGACCGGACGGCTGGCCCAGCAGAACGGAATGAATGACATCGCCAGACTGACCCTCGCAGCCATGGCAGGCCTGCTGACCATTCAGGTCTGCGGACTGCTCAATCTTGCCCTGGGAGCCGTGCTGAATCGCTGGGATGCCCCCCTACTCGACCTTATTTTCAGCTACAGCCTTGGGCCCCTGGCTGCGCAACTGGCCCTGTGTTGCGCAACTGGACTGATCGCACGCGTGAGCCGTCAGGTGCTCTGGATCGAATGAGCCGGAACCATGCCATGAACATCCGTCCAGCCCGAAGCATGCGACGGGGCAGCGTCGTTGCACTCAGTGTGCTCATGGTGGTGCTGGATCAGCTCAGCAAGCATTGGGCCAGAGGCGTCCTTCTCCCAGGCGAGACGATGCCCTTCATTCCTGGATTGCTGCAACTGAACCTTGTGCGCAACACGGGAGCTGCATTCAGTCTGTTCAGAGATTCCTCCCTGCTGCTGGGAATTCTCAGCCTGGTGGTTGCCATTGGCGTCAGCATCTGGATCTGGCGGGAGACTCGGCGAGGTCTCTGGATGGGACTGGCCCTCGGCTTTCTTCTGGGAGGAACCATCGGCAATGGCATCGACCGCTGGCGGCTCGGTCATGTGACCGACTTTCTCGAACTCGTGCCAATTCAGTTTCCAATCTTCAACTGGGCTGATGTCGCCATCAACCTGGCGGTTCTCTGCTTCGCCATCGACGCCTTCAACCACAGAAATGAGCAGAGCGACGGCTGAGCCAAAGAGGTTGGCCCTACTGACGATTCATCAGCAGGGTCGGTCTGAGCGCACGCTTCAACTGCATGGCGAGGGATATCGGATTGGACGTGATGCAGACATGGAAATCTGCATTGACAATGCGGCTGTTAGCCGCTTGCATGCACTTCTGCAAAAGCAAGGCCAGCACTGGATTCTCAAGGACCAAGGGTCCACCAATGGACTGTGGTGGAAAGGGCGACGAGTGCAACAACTGGAGCTCCAAGACGGCGATCGAGTCAGCTTTGCCCCGACCCAAGAAGCGGATAGCCCCTGGATTGGCTTTGCAAGACCCGGACAACGGCGGCATCAGCGGATCAAGCGGTCGCTGGGGATCGGCATCCTGTGCTGCCTCGGTGGGGCAGCACTGTTATTGGGCCATGCCGCCCTCAACGTGCCGGTGAGTGGACGACTCGCCAGCGTTCGCGGACCGCTCGCCATCTACGACGGCAACAACAAACCGCTCAAATCGGTGGATTCCAATCGACACAGGGAACTGAGCGGCCTTGGCGAGTTTTCTCCGCTGTTGATCGATGCCTTACTCAGCAGCGAAGACAATCGTTTCTGGTGGCATCCAGGGGTTGACCCTGTCGGCAGCCTGCGCGCTTTCGCTGTCAACCTGACCGGCGGCAGGGTGCTCGAAGGTGGCAGCAGCATCACCCAACAGTTGGCCCGCAGCCTCTACCCAGAACTCGTCGGCGAAGGTGACACCCTGGGACGCAAATGGCGTGAGCTGCTGGTGGCACTGCAGCTGGAAAGCCGCTTCAGCAAGCGGGAGCTGCTGCTGAGTTATCTCAACAGGGTGTACCTCGGTGTGGGATGGGGATTCGAAGACAGCGCACAGACCTTCTTTGATCAATCAGCAGCTGATCTGAGTGTTGAACAGGCCGCTCTGCTAGTTGGACTGTTGCCATCACCGAATGGTCACGACCCCTGCCGTCATCCACAGCGGGCCCTTGAAGCCCGCAACCGCGTGATCAACAAGATGGCCGATTCCGGTCGCTTATCTCTTGACGCTGCTCGTCTGGCGAGACGTCAACCCATCCAACTGGCGCCCACGGCCTGCAGCCGGACTGCGCTGACACGCTCAGCACCCTTCTACACCGATCAGGTACGCAGGGATTTAACCGCAATGGTGGGTCCGGAGGTAGCGGCAGAGGGGAATTTTCTGATCGAAACCCACCTTGACCCTGTGCTGCAGGCCGTTGTGGAGAGACAACTGCGCAGTCTGATCAGCAATGCCGGTGGACTCGGCGTGAGTGAGGGGGCCGCCGTGGTGATCGACAGCAGCACAGGAGGGGTCCTGGCGATCGCCGGCGGACGTGACTACCGATTCAGTCAGTTCAACCGTGCATCCATGGCCTTGAGACAGCCAGGGAGCACCTTCAAACTGATGACGTACCTGGCCGCCCTGGAACGTGGAATCAAGCCCAACGAAACCATTGACTGCAGTTCTCTGAACTGGAGAGGCCAGTGGTTTGAAAGCAGCTGCAGAGGTCGCCTCAGCCTCACCAACGCCTTCGCTTCGAGCAGTAACACGGCGGCTCTTCGCCTAGCTCAGCGGGTTGGGCTTGAACAGGTGGTTCGCCAGGCCAGAGCTCTTGGCATCACAACACCGCTGGATCCGGTTCCAGGGCTCGCACTCGGCCAGAGCGAAGTGCGACTGATCGAACTCACCGGGGCCTATGCAGCCATTCTCAATAAAGGCGAATGGAAGCCCCCCAATACGATTCGTCGTTTGCTTGATGCGGAAACCTGTCGCGATGACAATCTGCGTGGCTGCGGCAGCCTTGCCGGCGATGATCAGCGTGGTGTGAACCCTGGACGCCAGGCTGTCGGCAGCGACAGTGCAACTCAGATGCAAGCGTTGCTGCGCGCGGTTGTGCGCAATGGCACCGGTACTGCCGCATCGCTGGGAGGTCAAGAGGGAGGCAAAACTGGAACCACCAATGAAGGCAGGGATCTGCTGTTCGTGGGCTATGAACCCTCGCGCCGTTGGGTGCTGGGGATCTGGCTCGGCAATGACGACAACAGCCCCTCGACCAGCTCCAGCGCCCTTGCGGCATCACTCTGGGCTGACATCATCCGCGCGGCGGGACGAGGTGGGCTCAAGGAAAAATGAAAGGATCGACGCGTTGGATTCTGTTTGGTGCCGCTGGGCTAATCGCCCTCATGGTGATTGGCCTGGTACTGCAGGGAATCCGCAACCTGCTCTGGGATCTGAGTTACTGGCTGCCCCCCTGGCTGGTTGGCCCTGTGCTGCTGATCGGCGCAGTTCTGCTGGTGGCAGTCGTGATTCAGGTCGGCCTGCCATGGCTGCGTCAATGGCGCACACAGCGTCAGCGTCGAGACACGTCATCGCTCCAAGACAGACCGGCACCAACGAGCAGCAGAGATGCAGCGGAACAAAGCCTGTCCAGCGTGGATCGGCTGCTGGAACGACTCCAGGACGATGTGGCTCGTCAGTCTCTCCTCGAGGAACGCCAACGGGTCGCCAGGGAACTCGAACGCGGGGATCTTGTGCTTGTGGTCTTCGGCACCGGCTCCAGTGGCAAAACGTCTCTGATCCGTGCTCTGCTCAAAGAGATCGTCGGCGATGTCGGTGCTGCCATGGGCTCCACCGGCGAAAGTCGCAGCTACCGACTCCGGCTCAAAGGTCTGGACAGAGGAGTGCTTCTCGTTGACACGCCGGGAATCCTTGAAGCTGGCCAGGAAGGGCGAGGACGCGAGCAGGAAGCACGTCGCCGAGCCAGCAGAGCGGATTTGATGATCGTTGTGGTCGATGGAGATCTGCGCAAGAGCGAGCTGGAGGTGGTGCAAAGCCTGTCGGGACTTGGCAAACGTCTGGTGCTGGTGCTCAATAAATGTGATCTGCGCGGTGAGGAAGAGGAGCGCAGGCTGCTTCAACTGTTGCGGCAACGCTGCTCCGAATGGCTGCAACCCGAAGATGTGATTCCCGCTAGTGCACGCCCCCAGTCACTACCCCGCCCTGGCCAACGTCCCGTTCAGCCGCCAGCCGAAATCGGGCTGCTGGTGAGGCGATTGGCTGCAGTGCTTCATTCCGATGGAGAGGAACTGCTTGCAGACAACATCCTTCTGCAATGCAGGGATCTTGGATCCGCTGGTCGGGATCTGCTCGACCGTCAACGTTCTCACGAAGCCCGGCGAATCATCGATCGCTACACCTGGATCAGTGCTGGTGTCGTCGCCGCAACGCCACTGCCCGGAGTGGATTTACTTGGTACTGCTGCCGTCAATGCCCAGATGGTGATGGAGATGGGAGCGGTGTATGGAATCCAGCTGACCCGCAGCAGGGCCCAGGAGCTGGCAGTCTCTGTGGGCAAGACCCTGACTGGACTGGGGGTGGTCAAAGGCGGAGTGGCTTTGATCGGTACCGCGCTGAGTGTGAACCTGCCGACCCTGCTGCTCGGTCGGGCGGTGCAGGGTGTAGCAGCCGGCTGGCTCACCAGAATTGCGGGAGCCAGTTTCATGACCTATTTCCAGCAGGACCAGGACTGGGGCGATGGCGGAGTGCAGGACGTGGTTCAGCACCACTACGAACTCAATCGGAGGGATCGCTCCCTTCAGGACTTTCTGCAGGCGGCACTGCGACGGGTGGTGGAGCCCCTCCAGCAGGAGGCAAAGAAACGACTTCCACCCCGGCCAGGGCCTCGGGAGGCGGGGGACGCATCGGACCGCGGCTATCGAGCACCGTGATCAGACCCAGATACAACACACCAATCAGCACAGACATGGCTCCGGTGACGATTGCAACCCAGCGACCTCGCTTGTTCTGAGCTGCAGGCATCACACCACCTCGCGTGAATAGTGGTTCAAATCGGCCGCCAGTTGGTCGATGAGCGCATTGGAGGTGTGGGGATTGCCCAACACCACTTTGATGCGATGCCGTCCTTGATGGACTGGTCTGGACACCATGATCTGCCGATCAAGCAGCCGTTGTCGCACGGCAGCTGTCCATTGATCGCAGCGCGCTGGATCCGCTCCAAGTGGGACGCAAGCGAGCAGATGCAGCGGGCCTGACGTGATCTCCAGAACAGAAGCATCAAGGTCTTCTTCCAGGCGTTGACGTCTCAACAGAGCCTGCTTCAGCAGGGCATTGATCCCCTGCTCACCCAGCTGTCGCAAGCCAAGCCAGAGCTTGAGGATCTCTGCGGGACGACTGCCCTGCAGGCCCAGTTCACCGCCATGGGCAACAGCGAATGCGGGTTCCATATAGGGAAGCCCCGTTTGAAATGTCTCCTGGAGAGCTGACTGATCACGTACTAAAAGCAGGGACGAGGTCTTGGCGATTCCCAGCAGCTTCTGGGGATTCACCGTGATGGAATCAGCCTGGCCAAGCCCAGCCATCAGCTTCGCCGTGTCTGGACACAGTGCAAAGACAGCGCCAATCGCGCCATCCACGTGCAGCCAAAGGCCCTGATCACTGCAGAACTGAGCCAGAGCGGGAATCGGATCGATCGCTCCACGCACTGTCGTGCCCGCTGTCGCCACCACTGCGATGCAGGGCCGGTTGTGCTGCTTAAGCCCCTGCAGCTGCTCTTGTAGGTCTGAAATCAGCATGCGGCCCTGCGAATCAACGGGTACCCGTCGAATGCCATCTGGCCTGAGCCCCATGACTCTGGCAGCCTTCTGCAGTGACACGTGGGCGTCATCACTCATCAAGATCACCGCATTGGGGTCATGGTCCAGACCCATCCGATGTCGAGCGGTGACCAGGGCGGTGAGATTGCTCAGGGAGCCACCACTGGCGGCGACACCGCCAGCGCCATCAGGCATTTCGAAACGGGCAGCGAACCAGCCACAGAGCTGACGCTCCAGTTGACTGAGACTCGGTGAGAGCTCCTCCGCCAGCAGATTGTTGTTCAATCCGGCGCAGATCAGTTCCGCAGCGATCGATGCCGTGTTCGGAGGAGGGTCCAGATGGGCGAGGGCTCCAGGATGGTTGGGCTGGTAAGCACCATCCATCAACTGTTGAAGGTCATCCAGCAGTCGGTCCGCACTGACACCCTGTTGCTCGGGGAAAGCCTCTGGAAGCAGCCGCAGAGCAGGTAACGGGGACCGCTGAGCGGCTGACCCGAGCCATTCACACAGACGAGCGCTGGCGTCCTCCAGGAAACGCTGCAAGTGCGGATCCAGTGCCTCAGATGAGGCAAATGCGGACAGTTCCGTCGCAGTCGATGCCGCCGATGAAGTCCTGGAGGATCCGAACAAGGAGGGCGCGGAAGGAACCACCATTCTCACCTGCGGTGGCACATTGGACGCCTCTGCACGATTGGGGGGGACGTGCGACTGACACCGGTCGAGCTGGAGATCGCCGAAATCCACGCCTGGATGGAACGCTTGTTGCGACGCGCTGAACAGCTCGGTGAATCAGGAGAGATCCCTGTCAGTGCTGTGGTGCTGGATTCAGAGGGACGATGCATCGGCCATGGCAGCAATCGGCGCGAGTGGGCTTCAGATCCACTCGGACATGCAGAACTTGTGGCTTTGCGCCAGGCCTCCTTGATCCTCGGCGACTGGAGACTGAACCAGTGCACCCTGATCGTGACGCTGGAACCCTGCCCGATGTGCGCTGGAGCTCTGGTGCAGGCCCGGGTCGGTCGGGTGATCTACGGAGCGCACGATCCCAAGCGGGGTGGTCTTGGAAGCACGATTGATCTCTCCAAGCACCCCAGCGCCCACCATCACATGCAGGTGATGGGAGGCGTGATGGAGCTTGAAGCATCCGCTCTATTGGGACGCTGGTTCAGGCAGCGACGGCAGCGTTTTGCCGGAAACGAGGCAGCTCGGTCTCAAAAAGATTGAGCAGAAGGTCCACATTTTCAGGTGTGGAGTTGTAACCCATCAGACCGATCCGCCAAATCTTGCCGGCGAGCACACCGAGTCCACCCCCGACTTCGATGCCGTGGTTGTTGAGCAGGTGAGAGGAGAAGGCCTTGCCATCCACATCCTCTGGAATACGAACCGTGGTGAGCGTGGGCAATCGCAGCTCTTCTGTCGCATGCATTTCCAGTCCGAGAGATTCAAGGCCAGTCCAGAGCGCCTCCGCGTTGCGACGGTGACGTGCCCAGGCATTGTCCAGGCCTTCTTCAGAAAGAAGACGAAGGGCTTCACGCATGCCGAAGTTCATATTCACCGGAGCGGTGTGGTGGTAAACACGATCACTGCCCCAGTACTGGTTCAACAGAGAGACATCCAGATACCAGTTGGGAACTTTGTCTTGGCGCGCAGCCAGCTTGGCCTCTGCCCGCGGGCCCATCGTGAAGGGACCGAGGCCGGGAGGGCAGCTAAGACCCTTCTGGCTGCAGCTGTAGGCCAGATCGACCTTCCAGGCATCCAGAAAGACAGGCACGCCACCGAGGGAGGTCACCGTGTCGAGCAGTAGCAGGCAGTCATGCTCATGGCACAGATCTCCGATACCCTCCATCGGCTGACAGATGCCGGTGGACGTTTCGGCATGGACCATTGCCAAGATCGCTGGCTTGTGTTTTTTGATCCCCGCTTCGATCTCCTCAAGGCTGAAAGACTCACCCCAGGGTTTCTCGATCACCTGAACATTGGCGCGGTAACGACCCGCCATATCCATCAGGCGGTTGCCGAAGTATCCCTTCACGGCAACCAGAACCGTGTCGCCGGGTTCAACCGTATTGGCCAGCGTGGCTTCCATGGCTGAACTACCCGTGCCACTCATCGGCAGGGTCAGGCGGTTGTCGGTCTGCCAGGCGTAGCGCAACAGCTCTTGAACCTCACCCATAAGTTCCACATAAAGCGGATCGAGGTGACCGATCGGCGTGCGTGAAAGGGCCTGCAGAACAGTTGGGTGAGCATTGGAGGGGCCGGGACCGAGCAACAAGCGGTCGGGTGTGTCAATCGGACCGATGGAGCATCGATGGCACGGGTCAACCGACAGGTGAGGGTGCGTCATCGGTGAAGCCGGAACCGGAAATCAATGGCGAGCAGCCTACGCATCAATCGGTCAAAAATTGGGCGTGAGCGGACACTCCGACGCCGCTTGAAATGATTCGGAGACTTTCGTTCAGCGCTGACGCACGTCGCTTGCGGCAAGACCGGAGGCCATGTGTTCGAAAGGCTGACGCACAAGAGCGCAACGATCTTGACGAACACCCTCGTTGAGAAGGCGTTCACAGAGAACATCAGCCAGAAGCACCATGCTCCTGACGGTCGGTCCGGTTGGAACACCAAGACTCTTGTAAGTGTCGTCCAGTCCGTTCAGAACCCTCTCGTTGAGGATGGTGCTGTCGCCGGCAATTAATGAGTAGCTGGCATAGCGAAGGAAATAATCCATGTCCCTCAGACAGGCAGCTAAGCGACGGGTTGTATAAGCATTGCCGCCGGGTAGCAACAGTTCAGGATCCGCCTGAAAAAGTCTCTGGCTGGCTTCACGCACAAGCTCAGAGGCTTCACGGTTGATGATCTCAACTGCAAGAACGCGAACTTCCGCTTCATCGAAATAGCTCTCGATGCGATCGATTGCAGAACGATCGAGATAGCGACCCAGCTGGTCGTACTGACCGATCAGTCCGGTGATGGCATCGCGCATGCAAGCCCTGTCCACTTTGGTTGGAAGGTAACACCGACAACGCGTTGAAACCTGCTCCAGCAAAGGCGATCACAGCAATCTGACAGAAACGGTTACTAAGAGGCGTCTCGAAGCCACCCAAGGAGACGGAAAGCCAAAGGGTGCCTGTTGATACAAAACAGCTGCGGATCGATATCTACGGTCGAAAAGATTTGTATGGGCTCCATTCCCCGCCATGGCTAAAACCGCCCAGGACGTGCTTCGTCAGATCAAAGATGAAGGCATCGAACTAATCGACCTTAAGTTCACGGACCTGCACGGCAAGTGGCAGCACCTCACTGTCTGTCAGGACCTGATCGAGCCTGATTCCTTCACGGAAGGCCTGGCCTTCGACGGCTCCTCCATTCGTGGATGGAAGGCGATCAACGCTTCAGACATGGCCATGGTGCCCGATCCAGCAACCGCCTGGATTGATCCGTTCTACAAGCACAAAACCCTGAGCATGATCTGCTCGATTCAGGATCCCCGTACAGGAGAAGCCTACGAGCGCTGTCCTAGAGCTCTTGCCCAGAAAGCACTGACTTACCTGGCCAGCACAGGGCTTGCCGATACGGCATTCTTCGGTCCTGAGCCGGAATTCTTCCTGTTCGACGACGTGCGTTACAACTCCGCTGAAGGCGGTTCGTTCTACAGCGTTGACACCATCGAAGCCGGCTGGAATACAGGCCGGATCGAAGAGGGCGGCAACCTCGCTTACAAAATTCAGGAGAAAGAGGGGTATTTCCCAGTCGCGCCGAACGACACCGCCCAAGACATCCGTTCGGAAATGCTGCTGATGATGGCTCAGTTGGGCATTCCCATCGAAAAGCACCATCACGAAGTGGCTGGCGCGGGTCAGCACGAACTAGGCATGAAGTTCGCCGAGCTGATTCAGGCAGCCGACAACGTGATGACGTACAAGTACATCGTGCGCAATGTCGCCAAGAAGTACGGCAAAACAGCCACCTTTATGCCCAAGCCGGTCTTTAACGACAACGGCTCAGGTATGCACGTGCACCAAAGTCTCTGGAAAGGAGGGCAACCCTTGTTCTTCGGGGAAGGAACCTACGCCAATCTCTCCCAGACAGCACGCTGGTACATCGGCGGCATCCTCAAGCATGCACCGTCATTCCTGGCCTTCACCAACCCTACGACCAACAGCTATAAGCGACTGGTTCCAGGTTTTGAAGCCCCTGTAAACCTCGTTTATTCAGAAGGAAATCGCTCCGCTGCCGTGCGCATCCCGCTCACCGGCCCCAGCCCGAAGGCCAAGCGGCTTGAGTTCCGCTCTGGTGACGCTCTGGCCAATCCTTACCTCGCTTTCAGCGCGATGATGATGGCCGGTATCGACGGCATCAAGAATCAGATCGACCCCGGTGACGGAGTGGACGTTGACCTGTTTGAACTGGCCGCTGATGAACTGAAGAAGATCGCCACTGTGCCTGCCTCCTTGAATGGGGCACTCGAAGCCCTGAACGCCGACCACCACTATTTGCTGGAAGGCGGAGTCTTCACCAAGGACTTCATCGACAACTGGATCGACCTGAAATACGAAGAGGTGCAGCAGTTGCGTCAGCGGCCACATCCCCACGAATTCGTGATGTATTACGACGCCTGATCAATAGGGCCTAGTAGCACTGGGGTAATTGACTTTCACCAAAAGTCGTCACTGAAATGGTCCCCCAAAGGGGGCCATTTTTTCTGTAACTGGCGTGGCCTGAGTGGCAGGGGCAACGACAACTCACCGGTTTGATCTCGGCTTGGCTTGCTGCAGCGGGTGATTCAGCGGTGCATTCCGCTGCTTCGGCTGACGTTGGTGGTCTGTCAATGACCTTGGCGCGCGCTGCCCAGGGGGCGCTCCAGCCTTTGAATTGCCCAGAACGAGAGCAAGCGTTGCTTCAATTTCACGATCGTTGACAAGAGAAGCGAGCGATCTTTGATAATTGGTGTGCCTTGGAAGCATCGACTCCTCGGGCGGATGGCTTGAAACGAGTGACTGCTCTTTTGCAGCATCCGCGCTTTGATCCGATAACGCCCAATGCGGTGCGCGCGGTGTTGGGTGGATTCGCTGGGAACCTGTTGGTTTTCCACGCTGAAGATGGCGGTGGCTAAACAAAGAATTGCTTTGGATCAGCGCAATACCATCACCGCGTCGCGCTTGGCCACGGTCTTCGGTCATTGGGGGGGGGGGGGGGGGGCCACAGCCTTGGATCAACACTCCGCCGCTAAGCTTTCCTCTAGTACTCGCGAAGCTGGGGAGATGACAATGAGGCTTAGCATTCTAAAGTAATTTTAATTTGAAAACAAATATTTTTTGATGAAGTGCATTTAGCGCAGAAATTTAAAAAGCTTTTATCCACTTTGCCCAGGCCTTCCTGAGCATTCCTCGCATATACGAACATTTTTGCCGAAGATTGTTCTATCATACTATACAGATTTGCCATTTTAATTAGGCAAATCTGTGAACATATCTCTCTTCTTTTAGCCAAAAATTTTGCTTATAGATTGGCAGCGATTAAGCTTATGGTGTCGCCGCTTTGTTGGAGTTGAAACTCATCGCCTAGTCCTTTTACGGAGTTGGAAAGGAAACTCCCTTCAATCTTGCCTCCGACAACTGTAAAGAGATCTATTTGCTCTCCTTTGCCAAGTGTTAAACCTGAGGCAATATTTAATGTTAGTTCAGGACCGCCACTGTCGCCATTATCTTGAAGAATCAAATTTCCATCATTGATTATTATTGAATCGAATTCGTTCGCTTCTTTGCCTAAGACATCAAATTCGAATCCTGACCGGTATGTGGATGTAAGACTAGAGTCTTCTCCGGTCATGGTGATTTTTCCAATCTTATCGTCAGCGGCTCTGCCGCCAGGAGCGATAATTGCATCGTTCAAAATCTTGATTCCAGTATCAGTGCCTGGAGAACCTTGTTCAATGAATTCGTGGGTTCCTGTGATGTAACCTAGTACGTCGTCGCTGATGTTTGGATTTAAATCTCCTTGAGCATTACGGATCGTGGCAACTCCTTGTTTTTGAATCCATTGGCCGTCTTTGCCTCCATTGAAGACGCCCCCGTTTGTTAGGACATCTACTTCTGTATCTACTTCTCCACCTATGCTATTAGTCAATTTGGCATTTAGGTTGAATCTTCCATTGCCGAGGATTGAAATATTAGCTTGTTGAGAATTCTTCTTGTCTTTAGGATCTGTTGCTCTAGATAAATCAAAGGTTCCATTGTTGTGATTGAACTCCATTTTTTGGAAATCAAAATAATTTGGTGACCCCTTGTATTTGCCAATTGTCACGTACTCGTAGAAGTCGAGAGCTATGATCCCTGTGTTAATAAAAGTTCCCCATTCAAAGTTATAATTATTTTGAGTGGTCTGAGCGAGATCACCAGCAGTGTAGTCCCCCCTTATGTTTCCCGTGTTGTAAAACGTACCGCCAGATTGTTGGAATAAAGAATCGTCATCTTCTTTGCTGGCAATATTTAAGATTGTTCCTGCGTTGTGGAATGTTGAGGTGTTGTCTGGGTGTAGATAGTCTTGAACGCCATTGAAAATAAGTACACCGCTGTTATTAATTGTCCCACTATTTCTATTTGTAAAATCAAAGACATTCAGTCCGTATTGGCCATTATTGCCGACGCTAACGTCGTCTGGTTCGTATGGAGCTATAATGAGAGCGAAACCTGAATCCAGATTGTCGTATGTTGAATTAACGCCACTGGAACTCCCTGGAATAATTAGATCGGCATCGTTATACCAACCTTGGATTCCTCCGTATGCAATAAACGTTCCATTGCCACTTAAATTATTATCCCAATAGGAGTTATTAGCAGGGCGCCCGTTCAGTGGATTAGGGATCTGCCCTGCTTGGATGAATGATGACCTGTCGTTGGGATTTATTTGGACATTTTGATATTTCTTATTCATGCTTGATTAAGCAATAAACACTAATTTAATAGTGTGTGCTTGTGAACTGAAGAGGTCCTTTTGCCTCTTTTCTCTTAAGGTTTGGATGTAAAGATTGTTGCTTGCAACCAGCTTTGCATAAGAAAATTTCTTCCAGGCCTTGCGTTGAATGATGTTAAACGTGCTGCCTCCTGGTGCATACACTTCCACAACTGATTAGCTGCTATCATTATTGCTTACAATGCAAATCAGATTCCAACAACAATAACAACCTACAAATCATAGTAGACGATAACAACTCCCCCACCCCGAAATAGATTTAAGAGCGGGTGCAGACACCACCCCTTCAGCACGCGCAAGGACCTCTTCCAGGCTCCTCGACACTGAATCTGGTGGTTCTTGGTAGGCAACCGCTGCAGAAGGGCCTACTCCCCCGGAGCCTTGGCGTGACTGGATTCAGGGTGAGCTGAAAAGACCGCGCTAATTGGACAGTTATTATTGATATTATCTAAAATGAAAAATCCTGAAAAACAAATGAAAACCTTGGTTCTGTTAAGTGCCTTGTTGGTCTAGTTTGGACCTGTTAAAGCACAATCGAATGAAGCTTTATATTACTATTGGAGTGGTGTTGCTTACACCGCTGGAAATATTTTATGCGGTTTGGCGAAGGAGGGCCAAATTGACAAAGAATATGCAAGAAATTTTTTATCTGAAATCAATAAATCATATTCAAGAGATCCACAAATGGAGCGGAATATGAGTGCAATTGAGCTGGGTATTAAAAGTGCCAAAGATGAATGCCCTGAAGTTTACTTCTAACAAATTTGCTGCCCTGGAGCCATGGCGACACCGGCTTCCCCTTCAACACGCGCAAGGACCTCTTCGATCAGGATCAAGGACTTCCTGGCTGACTTCTAGGGCTCCAGAACAAAAAAAGAGGCCGTATTACTCCGACCTCCTATCCATCTCGAACTGAGTCAAGAGTGTCAGCTGATCGCTGTAACGCAAGAGTCAGAAGGCATCAGAGTTCATCATCATCCTGTTCCGTATCGGAATCAGGAACTTGCTCAAGGAGCTTTTCGAGATGTTCAGCCAGAGGGTATGGCTGTGGTTGCGGATCCCCTGCTTTCGAACGAGACGCGATTGCTGGTCAGTTCGTAACCAATAGTGCCGTCAAGGTTCTGCTTGCTCAAATCTTTCAAAATTCCCTACTGTCCTGGCGCCTTGACTTGTGCCGGCGATGAACCACCACACCAGTTCACACGCTCATGATGGTTCTCTAATTTGTAACTTCCATCCCAGTCATCGTGCCCATAAATGCAGAACAATTGACTTGTCGAAACAAGGCCAGCGGGGATCTGACAAACGGCTATCACAACCAAAGAAATTGCTATGAGAACAGCATACTTTTCACTCACGATAAAACCAAATATGGGAAACCAAATTCATTCTATCCTTATCTGTGTCAACTGCAAAGCGTGTCGTTTTCGCTGTTACCTTGAATGCAATGATGTTCGCATCTAACAACCCTGGAAAGGATGTCAGTCCCCAGCTCAGCCTCGTTCCAGGATCACCGAGCCTCAGACATAAGCCGCCCTTCTGAATACCATTGGAGCAATGGTCTCCGTTTTGGTTGTCTCCAATGCCAGAGAACTGGATTCCTGGGCTTCAAGCTGCTAAACCTTCCGCTGCCGACCTCAAGAAGCGGCCAACTGTCGAAGGTGTCTCTGAAGAGGGTAAATATGAGAAGATCATTTCTCTGGAAGAGCTAGAGCTAGCCAAGGAATCAGGCTTCGAAGTTCCCAACGATGGTCGAGCCCCAGGCTTTTAAGGCTCCAGATCAGCTCCTAAAGCAGGTTCGGTCACGGTCCACCCAAGGCCCTTCAGTTGGAACCACAGACTCGCCGCGTCTTCATATCTCATCTCCTTTCTGGTCTTGAGCAGAGCAGGTCCATCGGGCATCGGTCTGCCGTGGTCCACGAACACCCTTTGATCCTTGACCCACTTGCTCTTTGGGTCCCGGTGAAAACGTGCAAGTCAGTAACCCTTCGGGTCTGAAAGCCATCCATCCATGGCGCCCTCATAACTAGAACATCTGTACTAGCTAAAAGGCGGTGCTGTGGTCAACCGTCCCCAAAAACTGTCCCCAAAGCCGTCCCCAAAAGCGTCCCCAAAACGGCGGAACCGCGATACAAGCAAAATTTAGGCTGCGACTGGTGTTTTAGCGAGGCTGACGGTGTATTACGACATTCGTGATGTACTACGACGCCTGATCCATAGGGCCCACTCGCACTAGGGCACTTGACTTTCCCCAAATGGTCCCCAAAAGGGGACCGTTTTTTTAATTGCGATCGTCCAGTAGTGGACATTGACTCCCAGGCATCCTTCTGCAGGAAGCTGATCCTGAAAGAGAGAGACTCCTCTTTCGCCGATGTGATCTACGTGCTGGCCATGGGTGAGTACAGCACTCGCTGAACTGTTGGAGCTGGAATCCTTAAGTGGGCAGCTGATCCTCTTGTAAGACACGATGTGGGATTTTTATGGTCTCGTTAGCTAGCCGTTGCCAAGGAAATCAAATACCTGCTGGACTCCACTCACCGTTCTTTTGTAGAACTTCGTGAAACCACACCTGGTACATGAAACTGCGTTGTAGCGCTTGTTGCCGACGTCAAACATGCTGCTCCAAAATCCACCGGAGACACGAATTTGACCAGTTTCGTAAGAAGTGCATCCACATTCAGTGCACACATACCGAGTAGGTTCACTGTCATAAGAAGCCATACGCTTGATGGATTTAGTTTCTTATCCATAACATTAGTCTGTCTGTAGGCTTTCTCTACTGCGCCACTTGCTCAGCAGCGCCAGCTTCTTATGCGTCGCTATATTTCTGTCTCCCTGTAGGATTGATAATTAGGCAAACGTGATCAAGAAAGAGATCAACTAGTTGATAGCGCAACTTCGGCAGCATCGAGTCCTTTCGTCCTACCAAGATAATCTAAAATGTGTTGGTGAAAATCAATCGAAGAAGGCCCTTGTCTTGTTAGGCAATGTTTTGCTTGTAACAAGCTCTACCATGGCTGAGGGTCAATACGATCAAAACTCTTACTGGTTTGGATTGACTGCTAGAGCTGGTAACACTCTTTGCCAGCAAGCCAAAGGGGGATTGATCTCCAAAGCAGATGCAGCGTCTTATGTTGATGGCATCCGAAAATCAGCAGAGACAGATCCAGACCTAATCGAATTCAAACAAGATTTCTACAATGCCCTTGGGCTTTTAAAGAAGAATCCCGACTGCAGAGGTGTTATCAAATAAGCCCTTCGCTTTTTATCGTTCCACCAGGCCAGTGAGATTGAAGCAGGTCGTCCAAGCAGAAGAGTCCGCCTACCAAGTGATTCCCGGCGACCCTGGACAGGGGCAAATCTAAACTGAATGTGAAAATATAAACACATTTCAGTGTACGGTTATTGCGATAAATCAATGTAACTTTTAACAGCGGTTCAGTTCATGTGCTTCTTAGCTTCTATTCACTTGCAGAAATTGCCATGGCAACGAAATTGAGGCTTTCAACGTCAGAGGAGTTTGAAATTGCAATTAGGTGGGAAACACTCCGATCCGAGTATTTTCGTGCAATCGGAAATATTCAAAAATCCAATGAATCTCTTCTGATAATCAAAGAGCTTAGGTTGCGTCTTAGGTCTGAAGGTATTGATACTCATCCTGATGAAGTCACTGAAGCGCATGAACCGAATGGGGCAAATGGTTCTTTCACTGCAAAGCCTTCAGAGGCAGTCTTCGCCTGAATGTTTCTGGCACCGACTCCTCCTGCGGAATGGCGGGAGGACTTTGCTAGGCCTCAACTTTATTTTTTAATTCCTGATAGCTCCCTGAACAGATATCACACAAGCCGCAGGAAAACGCTCCAAAAGCTGCGGCGAAGATTTATGCCGATGTTCCCGTGGCCCTTGCAGTGCCCCCAGAGGCCTCAGAGACTTGTTTCTAATACTTGGACCATTTAGATGATGTTTTCAGATTGCAGGGCTACTTTGCTAGAACGGCAAGCGATTGTAAGTGCTAATTGTTAGCAAGGAATGGATAGGGTGGATCGCGCATTCCTCAATCGTCGTCGAATGCTTCCTAATAACAATCGATCGTTATTACACAGTTCAGTTGAATAATTGTTCAGGATTTGCTAACAGCTCAAAAGCCATTTTTCACGCTCGAGATGCATCAGTCCAGAAAGCGATAAACGAACCTCAGGGTTGCAAGCAACATTTACCAATACCTGAAAGATTTTAGCAAAACTTGTTAGCACAATCGGGAGCAAAAGCCACCGCAATCAAATAAATACCGGTATCTCGAAATAGTGCATCACGTAATTTCAGATAGTCCTTTTGAATTTAGACGAAGAACCATCAAAAGCCTCAAGTCCGCAGATGGACCTTTGGCCATGATCCAAAGCAATGATCTCCATGAATGAAGAACCAGTCAAACCCTGTCAGTTTTGGTTTTTTTTCATAGGCAATAAGCCCTGATGAACATAACCACCATCAACAACTAGATCGACTCCAGTAATATAAGATGCTTCGTCGCTACATAAAAACGTGGCTGCATTCGCTATATCTTCCGGCACTCCCATTCGCTTGAGAGGGACTAAACTCCCCATTTTTTTGAAAAAATCAGGGTCCTGCTTCAACCTTTGATCGAAGATTGGCGTTTCGATAAATCCAGGTGAAATAGCATTGACTCGAATACATTTATCGGCAAGATCAATAGCAAAATTAGCCGTCATCTTTGTAACTGCAGCTTTCGCAGCGGAGTATATTACATGATCTGTAAATGTCACGTGACCTGCGATGGATGATATCAACAGAATTGACGAATTCCCACTTTTCAAGTCTTTTTCAGCAATCCTAATTAAATCAAAGATAGACCTCACATTTACACTAATTGTGAGGTCGAACTCCTCAAGAGTTGCTTTTTGTAGCGGCAGCCTATAACCAATTCCAGCACTACAGACCAATGTGTCTATGAAGCCAAAATTGTTTTTGGCGTCTTCAATCATATCTTTCAGTTTTTCATGATTTGTTACATCTCCCTGCATAGTCTGCAGGTTTTCTCCTAATTCATTTTTTAACTCTCTGAGTCTTCTCTCGTCCCTGCCAATCACGGCAACTTGGGCTCCCTCGGCGACAAAGCGCTTAGCAATACCTCGACCAATTCCACTGCTTCCTCCTGTGATTAATGCAACTTTTCCAGACAAACGATTTGACATAACGAATACGTCACTCTTCTTGTATTAGCAGATCCATCTTCCTTATCAACTTCCATCTTTTGGATTCAACATCGCTGAATGAAACAGAACCCACATCATCGGAAAAAGTGGTTCATCAGGTCTTACAGTCACTCGTCCAGGATTTTGATCAAGGAGCCTCCAGAGGCCAGCTGCTTGCGGTAGTGGCCTAAGGACTTCTTCGCAGACTTCTGGGGCTCCAGGTCAGCTCCCCAAGCGGGTTCAGCCAGTGTTCAGTCTAGGCATTCAGCTGAAATCGTGGAGAGGCTGCATCCGCGTATCGCACTTCCTTCTGGTCTTAAGCAGCGCAATTCCATCAGGCATGGGTCTGGCGTGGTCAACGAAAACCCTTTGATCCTTAAACCAAGTCTTTGACGGATCTCTGTGGGACCTTGCAAACCAATACTTCCGGATCACAAAGCCACCATCCAAGGCCATCCAGATGACGAGAACTGCTGCACTAGCCATGCAGAGGTGCCGTGGTCAAGAAGGCAGAACAGCAAAAGATACAGAATGCAAGCTGTGACTAATGGTTTGGTGATGCCCTAGGTGGCTTACGACATTCGTGATGCAGCAACACGCCTGAATCCGTCATTGATCCGCAGGCCACATTCATTAAGAAGGAGCTTCGGCTCTTTTTTATTTTGACCGTCCTGCGAAGCATCAAGGGCTGGTCCCTTCAGCCATGCCGTAACAAAGCCATGGCACTGTCGTGCAATTGCTTGGCATGAAGACGGCGACGAGCACACACTTGCTGCTGCGCCAAAGCGCTGCGCTGATCAAGGCGATCAGGATGCTCTTCGACCTGGGCATGGGCCGCTTGCTGCCTCAGCACATCGTGTGCATGGCGATCTGCCCAGGCCAGAAATTCAGCGGCTGCTCGCTGCCGCCGCTCCAGCACGTTGCCTGAATACGACACCACAGTTCCGGGGGCAATGGTCTCAATAGCCATCGAGAGCTCCTGATCGTCCTGCACATATTCTGTAGCAACGGCTACCATTTTTACAGTGGCTTCACATAAGTTTCGCGTTCGTTTCGGCAAAAGCCCACGACAGGGTTCGCGATCCATTGAAATGGGTCGGCTTGGATCTCAATCCTGTTCATGGCGCCCAGTTTCACTGAAATTGCTTACCGAACCATGCAGCAGGGCCGCAGCCTGGCTGGTCTGGTTCACAAGGAACTGAGCACCAAGGTGATGGAAGTGGTGGCGCCGGATGTAGTGCCGAAAACGCAACCTGTTCCCAGCGAAATGATCGATGCGCTGCGTCAGTCGCTGGATGAGTTGCACGCGCGTGACTGGCAGGATTCTGAGACGGGGATTTACCCCCAGTCTCTGCTGTTCGATATCCCGTGGCTGGAATGGGCTGAACGCTATCCGAAGGTCTGGCTAGACCTGCCTTCCAACTGGGCAAGAAGGCGTGCCAGAGACGTCAAGGACATCCCTGATCTGCCCAATCGCGATCTTTATCCCGACTACTACCTCCAAAATTTCCACCATCAGACTGATGGCTACCTCAGCGATCATTCCGCTGAGCTATACGACCTGCAGGTCGACATCCTGTTCAACGGCGCTGCTGATGCCATGCGTCGTCGGATTCTTCCTTATCTATGCAAGGGACTCAACCGATTTGCTGATCGCCCCGAGGGCAGCCTGCGCATTCTCGATGTTGCCACCGGAACGGGCAGAACATTGCATCAAATTCGTGCTGCGCTTCCGCAGGCCACTCTGGTGGGAGTGGATCTTTCTGAGGCCTACCTGCGCCAGGCCAATCGATGGTTGAACCAATCCAACAAGCCTCTGGTGCAGCTGGTTCAGGGCAACGCGGAACGGATGCCCTTCGATGACGCTGGCTTCCAAGGGATCACTTGCGTATTCCTCTTTCACGAACTGCCTGCAGATGCACGACAGGCCGTTTTACAGGACTGCTACCGACTGCTCGAACCAGGCGGGGTTTTGGTTTTGGCGGATTCTGTTCAATTGAAGGATTCGCCTCAGTTCGACGTTGCCATGGACAATTTCAGGCGAGTTTTTCACGAGCCCTACTACCGCAATTTCATCAGTGATGACATTGACCAGCGCCTTGAAGATGCAGGCTTCAGTGATGTTCAGGCCGAATCTCATTTCATGACCAGGGTGTGGACGGCCACCAAGAATTGATCACTCAACACAGTGATTCCCTGACATAGACGCTTGCAGGGGCATGGCAACCCCATATGGTGCAATCACTCAGGGACTCCGTCCATGTCGAATCCTTTTCGGATCCGCTGGTTGCGGGGATGGACCTTTCAGATCGTTTTCATGGAAGGCAAGGTTCAGGTTGAGGCTCACGGTTTCGGAATCTGCCTGAGAACGGCCTTGAATTCCGGCGAAAGCCCTATCGCAGCTGCGGATCGTTTAGTGCTTGCAGAGGATCGACGTCGGCGAGCTCTCTACCAAGCTTGGGTGAAAGGCCAGCCCCTTCCTACACCGCAGGAAGGCCAACCACATCCTGAGGAACGTCTTCAGGATGCCCCGGATTCTCTAGTGGTGGTCGATAGCTCAGCGGTAGCAGCCTGAGGTTCAGCGAGTCAGCCACCACCCCAGGGCAAGGGCCGGACCACCCCAGCGCAGGGCTCTCCAGAACCGCTGACCTCGTTCAGGCGTGATCAGCCAGTTGAGAGCTTCAGGATCAGTCTCGATCAATCGACGCAGTAGTCGACGCTGCTGGATCCGTCGGATCGAGCGTCGATCCTTGGCCTCCCAGGACCTGGGCTGATAACGGAGAAGGGAGCGCAGTCCATGCAAACCTCCCCGACCGCGTAGCTGCCTGTTCACCACCATCAGCAATCACACAGGCCAGGATAGAGAGACACTGCTGATCCAACGCCAACGTGTCCGCGAAGAAATGGCCAGAACAAGCGATTGAGCAGGCCCTGACGCTGCATCAGAGTCTCAGCATCAGTGATCGTGAATGGCACAGACTCAAAGGCGATGCGGATCGACGTGGAGCCGAATTACTGGCTGCGGCGCTGGCACAACTGCTCCAGAATGGGCGCAATGATGATGTGGAAGCACTAACTCAGCAGGCTCTGGGTTGGATCAGGGGAGAGCTGAAAGACCCTGGCTGCCCTCGGCACTGATCTCTCTTTGGCAGGATCCAGGCCGACGGCAGGCCAGCTGAACCCTATTGCCGCGACGGCTCCAGCGAATGTCATCAAAACACTGGTGCATCAAAAACAGACCGCGCCCTTGATTGGCATCAACTCGGTCCGGCAGACAGCCCTGTCGTGCATCTCTCGATAAACCATCGCCCTCATCCTGGATCTGCCAGATCAACCAGTTCGGCGTGAGAATCCGACGGATTCGCAGACATTTGCGAGGGTCTCCGGCATTGCCGTGACGCACGGCATTGACCAGTGCTTCCTGCAGACCCAATTGCAGCCGACACGAGGTCTCGTTGCAGTCAACTGGCTCCAACAACAGCTCCATCAATGGACTGAGCTGAAACGTTGACGGAAGGATGAAGTCCGCCCACCGGAACGAAGGTAGAAATCGGCTGAACATCAGCGCTGTTTCATCCTTTTCGACCTTACCGGCCTGCTGACGTTCTGCCAGAGAAAGCCAACGCTGTCATGACCTACTCGCCAACCCAGGATGCTGGAGAAGTGCATCCATCAGACGCACGCCCCGGAGTTGGTTAACCAATGGCATATGTCCTTCAGGCGCTTCCATGCACCACTGAAAACTGCCTGGGTAACGGGTCCAGACACCATCCTTCTTCCAGCCGATCCTCGGCCAAAGCCTTTCGTAACGCCCGCCGAGTGTGCTCAGTAGTCGAGATTGAACCGTGAATCCGAAGCGTCCCTGGGAGTAGGCGATCCAGAGTCTGTCGATGGTGGTCAAATCCAGAGCCTCCATCGCGGGGACTTCGCTGAAATACACGTATCCCCGTTGCACAGCCTGGTCACCGGCCAGTTGACGCAGTGCGGAACTGGTGAGGCGATCAGCCTGCTCAAACTGCTCATGAAGTAAAGCCTGTTGCAAAGCCGTGTAGTCGATCCCACAGGACGACGGCATCTGGAACCAACCATTGGAGACTCCAGGAATGGCCTCCAGAGCCTTGGGCTGGTGACGTTGAAGGATCTGCAAAATCCAGCCCGCCCCCCACTCATCACCCTCTGGGGAATAGGCCTTGAGGGCAACAACAGCTTTGCCTGAAAGCTGCTCTGAAACTTTTTCCAGAGCAGAAGCCGTTGAACGCTTCTGCCGAGATGATCCCGAAACCAGTCGTTCCAGCAACTGATCAATGCCGAGTTCTGTTGAGGGTGGTCGTCCGGAAAGCATGGCAAGGTGCCGGCCACTGACTGGCTCAGCATTGGCCCACTATGTCAGGCATGGGCAACAGCATCGTGACCGGTCTCAATTGCTTCCGCACGGCGAAGGGGACCATCGTGGATGTGAGAACACCCTCAGAATTTGCTCAAGGTCACTGGCCAGGGGCTGTGAATATCCCCCTATTCAGCGATGAACAGCGTCATCAGGTGGGGCTGGCCTACAAGCAACAGGGTCGGCTGAACGCGATCCAACTCGGTTTAAGGCTCTGCGGCCCATCCCTGGAGGACTTATCGGTTGCACTCACAACGGCAGCCGGAGGACCCGCAAATGCGCTGAGGATCTATTGCTGGCGTGGAGGCATGCGCTCCAACAGCATGGGTTGGCTGGCTGGACTAAGCGATCACCCCGTCACGGTGCTGAATGGGGGGTACAAGAGCTATCGACGATGGGTGCTGGATCGCTTCGAGCAGATATGGCCGCTGCGGGTGCTGGGCGGAAGGACAGGAACGGGCAAGACCGATCTGCTTCTGGAATTAAACAGACAGGGCGTTGGTGTGATCGATCTCGAGGGTCTCGCCAGCCACCGTGGTAGCAGTTTCGGCAATCTGGGCATGCCGCCACAACCGACCAGCGAACACTACGAGAACAAACTGGCGGAATGCCTGGAGAACCTGCGTCATAACGGAGTTCAGCAAATCTGGCTGGAAGCCGAAAGCATCCAGGTGGGGCGCTGCAGGATTCCCAAAGGGCTGTTTGATCAGATGCAAACCTCTCCGGTACTGGAAATCCAGCGCAGTGACCAGGAACGGGTTGAGCGACTTGTGGAGGTTTACTCGTGTCATGAGGCGGCCGAACTGCGGAAAGCTACGGAACGGATCCAGAAGCGCCTTGGACCTCAGCGCACCCGTCAGGCCCTTGAAGCGATTGATTCCCAAAACTGGGATGTGGCCTGTGAAGCCATGCTCGATTACTACGACAGCTGTTATGACCGTGAACTCGAGCGTTCACCGGCTAGATCCTTGGTGAATCTCCAAGGACTCGACAGCAAGCAAGCAGCAAGACTGCTTCTGGATCAAGGGCACGTCATCCCTGGAATCTCCAATTAAGATCCACACCTCCAAGTTGATGAACCATGGCAGAAGGTGACAAGGCGGCGATTCAGTTCTTCCGCGGCACTGACGAGCCGGTGATTCCCGATATCCGCATGACGCGAAGCCGCGACGGTCGCACCGGGCAGGCCATATTCATTTTCGAGGAACCGCAGGCACTCGCACCGGAAACGATGGAAGCGATCGCCGGCATGTGGATGGTGGATGAAGAAGGCGAAATGGTGACCCGTGAAGTGAACGGCCGTTTCGTGAATGGCAAGGCTTTTGCTCTGGAAGCGACCTACACCTGGAAAAGCGAAGCGGATTTCGAACGCTTCATGCGCTTTGCGCAACGTTATGCGGATGCCAACGGAATGGGTTATTCGCAGAACTCCGGCGACAATGACGCCAGCGAGGAAGGAACAGACGGGTGAAATTTCAGCACTGGCTCGGACTTGCGGCATTGCTGACATCCGGGCTGTTGCTTTGGAGCCTCCGCGAAGTTCTGATTCATCTCTTCGCCGCCGTGGTGCTTGCCATGGCGGTTTGCACGCTCGTAGGCGCACTGCGCAGGCGATGGACGATTCAGAGGCCGTTGGCCCTGATCATCTGTCTTCTCGGTCTGGTCTTGATCGTTGCCATTGCAGTGGCTGTGATCATTCCACCGTTCTTCAGCCAGTTTCAACAGCTGCTTCAGCAGCTTCCTGCTGCGGCCCGCGAGCTCCAACAGATTGTGATGGGTTGGGTCAACCAAGCCTCATCGCTTGTCTACGGAGCAGGTGATGGAGCTGGAAGTGGAACTCGGCTCGTTCCGGGTGACCTGACATCACTCCCCAACAGCACGGCTCTGGCATCTGGCGTGAGTGGTGGAATTAAGGGTTTGCTGGGTCTTGCCAGCAATCTCGGCAGCGGACTTGTTCAGCTGGTGTTTGTGTTTGCGGTGGCTCTGATGGTGGCGATTCAGCCGGAGTCCTATCGCAATGTGGCTATTCAGTTGGTGCCTTCCTTCTACAGGAGACGCGCCAAAAGCATTCTTTTGCAGTGTGGGGAGGCCCTGAGCAGCTGGATGATCGGAGTTCTGATCAGTTCGGTGTGCGTGGGGCTACTGGCGGGAATCGGGCTATCCCTGCTTGGCGTGAAGTTGGTGATGGCCAATGCTCTGCTGGCTGGCCTGCTCAACGTCATTCCCAATGTGGGGCCCACCCTCAGCACCGTGTTCCCCATGGCGGTGGCTCTACTTGACGCACCTTGGAAGGCGCTGGCTGTCCTGGGTCTCTACGTGGTGATCCAACACGTTGAGAGCTATGTGATCACCCCGTCAGTAATGCAGCACCAAGTGAACCTGCTTCCTGGCCTCACATTGACTGCACAGTTCATCTTCACCGTGCTGTTTGGACCGCTGGGGCTGTTGATGGCCCTCCCTCTTGCGGTGGTAATGCAGGTGCTGTTCCGGGAGATCGTGATCCACGACTTGTTGGATCCATGGAAGAAGCGTCGCGCGGCCGCATGAATCCAAGCAACCTGCTGGCAGCTCTCGCCCTTGTGGTGCTGGCTCTGCTGACCTGGCAGCTGCGCTGGGTGCTGTTGGTGTTGTTCGGTGCCGTGGTTTTGGCTGTCGCCCTCGATGTCCCCATTCGCCATTTGATCAAGCGCTACCGATTGCCTCGACCGCTGGCTCTGTTGGCGGTGCTGCTGATCGGGATCATTGGAGGGCTGTTGGTCATGCAGCTTCTACTGCCTCAGTTGATCTACCAATTCGAACAACTCACGACTCTGTTGCCAGCGCTTTTCGGCCAGGTTCAAGCGTTGCTGTCCAATCAGCCCCTGCTTGGTGAGCTGGCGCGAAGCCTGCCCGACCAATTCAGCTGGGAGCGCATTCAACCTTTCGGATTTCAGTTGCTCGGCGTGGCCGGTGGAGCGGCCAACGGTCTGGTTCAGGTGCTGCTGATGAGCCTGCTGGCGGTGCTGCTTGCCCTGGACCCCTCAGCACATCGACGCATGCTGATTGTTGCAACACCGCGACCAGCACGCCCATCCATGGAGGACCTACTGGACCAGTGCCGCACCGCTCTGGGTGGCTGGCTGGCTGGCATGACCCTCTCTGCCTTAGCGATGTTTCTTTGCACCTGGGCAGGTCTAGCAATTCTGCGAATTCCACTGGCCCTGCTTTCTGCTTTGGTCTGTGGACTTCTGACCTTCGTACCGACGATCGGGCCCACAGCGGCAACGCTTCTGCCTCTCAGCCTGGCGTTGATGATCTCACCGGGAACAATGCTTCAGGTGTTGGTGCTGCGACTGGCACTGCAGAACCTGGAAGCGTTCGTACTCACACCGCTGTTGCTCAGGCGCACCGTGAATCTCCTGCCCACGGTTGCCCTGACTTCCCAGCTGAGCCTGGGTGCTCTGCTGGGACTACCTGGGGTGTTACTGGCGCTTCCTCTGGTGGTGGTGCTTCAGGTGGGGATGGAGCAGGTTGTGGTTAAGAAGATCATGGACCGCTGGACTTAAGCGTCTGAATCGTTTCAAGCCGGTTGCGAGAGCTCAAGGATTTTGTAGTACCCCTCAGGCAATGGCAGATTCTGACGATCAGCACTTGATTGAACCGAAGTCCTGAAACTCCTGAGGGCTTGATCCCAGGTCAGTGCCTGATCATGACGAGCCATTGTCAAACGTTCGACACCTATTCCAAAACCCCAATCTGTGTTAAGGCCAATCTCAGCAATTTCAATTTCCTGGCCGTCGGGCAAAACATATTCAATCGAATACGTCTCCAATGAAGGCGAACGGGGATGACCCTTGGGTTCAAAATATCCTGATCCTTTTCCAGCAATCCGAGCCTCATTCAAGTCAACGAAGCGAATCTGCGATTGTTGAATTCCGTACCTTTTAAGCCAAGGCAAATGAGCCAGTACGTTGTCTGTGCCTGTTATTTTTAATCGATCGTGAGCGAGACCGATTCGGCTAAGCAAAAGATTCAGGACGAGGTCAATACTTGGGCTGGATCGGCTTCCTCCTGGGGAGCCTAGGCTCAATATGTGAAAGAGCGGAAGAGTCCCTGACCTGGACTTTTCACTAACATCTTCCACGCGTGAAGCCGGTTGTATACAAAACTCATTGACGCCAATCATCGAAAGATTGTCGTCAAATTCCAAGCCTCCATTGAATTCATAGCCGGTCACCAAGGGCCCGGATTGAACCAACTTGTAACCATATCCTTGGAAGAATTTGATTAAATCGTTAGCCGTTTCAGAAACCTGAGCATTAACAAATTCATTTTTAACTTTGTTGCTTCGCTCTTCTGCGTTTGAGCGCTTCAACAATCTAAAATTGCCCAGTACAACAACGGCAAATGTTGTCAAGCCAATAAACGTTCTGCGAAGCATGGCCATTCTTCAATTCTCCACATGTAACACATTTAGAACGCTCTACAAACGTCGGGGATGATCTTCAAACGCAACAATGATCAGAAGCAACAGAGAAAAATCTAAATAGCGCTTGCCCATGTCTAAGCAGACGCTATTCAGAGCTGGTGTTCAAAATGCAGCCGAGCAATCAACCTCCGTACTGCCAGCCGGTGGTGCTCAGCTCAAGAGCCGCTCCATCACGGTGCAACACAGCTGATTTAACTTCACCAATGAACACGGTGTGATCGCCGTGGGCCAACTCGCCAACCAGCTCGCACTCAACACCACCTAGTGCATCCTTCAGGATCGGCAGCCCGAGGGAGCCGAGATCAAAGGGCGCGGCCTCAAACCGGCCACCCACCGCCGACTGGGGCTTGAAAAATGTCGCAGCCAGATCCTTCTGATCGGCTGCCAACACGTTCAGCGAAAAACGACGAGTGCGCTTGATCATGCCGTTGCTGGTGCTATCGGCACGCACCCCCATCACGACCAGAGGCGGCTCGAATGAACCCTGGGTGACCCAGCTGGCAGTGAAACCATTCACCTCATCACCTTCCGCGACACCGCAGATGAACAACCCATGAGGGATTTTCCGCAACAGTGTCTTCTTGGCGTTCAGATCAAGCGACATGGCGGTTCGTGCTCACGATGTGGGAAGAATAGGCAAAACCGTGACAGCACAACGTGTCAGCGCTGCAGACAACAGAGGGAGACTGCTAGTTTTCAACGGCTTATGAGCAGGATCCCTGGACCGGCCCTCCTCCCTGAGTGTGTTCGCAACGGTGGCCGGAAGCGGAGTAGTGGGCCTGTTGATCTACGCCGGCTTCTTTTACGCCGACCTGCGTCGAACCAGTTCAACGTTGGAGCCTCAGGAGCGTCGCCCCTCCTATCCAACCCAAGCGAAGGCCGAACAGGAAGCCGAACGCTGGATCGAGGAGGGGGGCACCTTCACCGTCAAGACCACAAAGCGTGTTCGCAGGACCATTCCCCTCACCCGCCAGGAACGGCGCAAACTCGAGCTATTAGCTGATGAAAAGCGCAGAGCCCTGATTGAGGCGGACTATGAAGCCTGTCTCAATCAAGCGGCGACGGATCTCGCCAAAGAGCTCTGCTCCTTTCAGCAGTTACCGCCCAACGACAATTCGACCGCATCGGGGGTAGGTGATTCCAGTGGTCTTCCCTCCACCAAAGTCGTTGAAGATGTTCGTGTTCAGACCAGTCAACGCCCGCGCCGAACATGCACTCCCGTGAGTTCTTATCGACGTCTCAACTGCATTGAATTCGACGTGGACAGGAATGAAGAAGTCAGCAGAGAACAGCAGAACTCCCTGGAGATCAGGGGGTATCGACAATTTCGTTACTGAGGCGCCGATGGCGCGGACCGTAATGAATCCAAAGCGAAGGTTGCAGCACCAGCACAACAACCGCCAGCAAATGATGGCGCACCGCAAAGATCAAAGCCGTCAGGGTGACCTGATCCGCTAACAATCGCAGTTCAGTTCTGAGATCGCTCAGAGCAAGCAGCAGCAACAGCAGCGGTATCCAGCGCTGGGAACGGACTCGTGCTGTCGCTGAACGTTCAGGCACTGGCAGCTGCAGCGGACCGAGATGGCCAGATGCTCAAAAGAGAGGGCGCCAGGGCAATGCTGGACCAGCTACCAACAATCACACCAAGCGCGAGAGCAATGGCAAACCAGTAGAGCGTTGAACCGCCGAACAGGATGAGGGCAACCAGGGGCAGAAGTGTGGTGCCGCTCGTGTAGATGGTTCTAGTCAGGGTGGCTGAAACCGCACGGTCAACCTGCACGGAGAGAGGAAGGTCACCATCGATACGTTGGCGCTCGCGAATTCTGTCGAAAACGACAACCGTGTCGTTCACGGAGTATCCGGCAATAGTCAGCAGAGCAACGGCAAACAGGCTGTCAACTTCTAGACCTGTGGTGAGTCCGAGCCAGGCGAAGACGCCACACACGATCACGATGTCGTGAACCAGTGCCACGAGGGCCAGAAAGGCGTAGCGAGGATCGTAGCGAACGGTGATGTACAGGGCGATCCCCGTGAAAGCGACCAGCAAGGAAATCAGACTGCTGCGCAGCAGCTGTCCACCAAGGCTCGGACCGATCGTGTCAACGGACTGTCCACCAGGCTCAAAAGGCCCAGCAACCGGCTCAAGTGCTTCAATCACAGCTTGCCCCTGGCCTGCGGTGAGAGCTGGCATGCGCAGCACGACAGACTGACCTGCATCGAGGAGCTGAACGCGAGCGTTCTCCAACTTGGGCAATGCTTTTCCGTCCTGAACTGGCAGCTTGATCTGCTGAAGCTCAGCTTCGACAGCAACGGTATTGAGCTGATCACAGGCATCAGCGCAGCTGCGCTCCAGCTGAATCTGAGTCCCTCCTGTGAAGTCAAGACCAGGCCTTAAAGGCGATCCGATCTGAGGGTCCGTCCAGCTGCGCACAATCCCGAGCAGGCTCAAAAGCAGACAAACAGCAGACACCAACCAAACCTGCCGTCGACGGCTGGTGAGGGGGAAGCGCAGAGGTCGCACATCAGTTTCGGGTGAGGTGAAAGCCATGACTCAGGACGCTGTCGTGGGAAGTTGCTTTGCAGGCAGGAAATTCGTTGGACGCCGCAAGCCCTGGTAGCTCATCAGGAAGCGCAGCAATGTACGCGTACAGGTCAGAGCCGTAAACAAACTGAGCAGAACGCCGATACCGAGAGTTGCCGCGAAGCCCTTGACCAGACCGGTGCCAAGGGAAAAGAGTGCGGCACAACTGATCAGCGTGGTCAGGTGACCATCAACAATCGATGAAAACGCCTCAGAAAAACCCGTTTCAATCGAGCGGATCAGGGTGTTGCCGCGCCGCAGTTCGTCCTTGATGCGCTCAAAGATCAGCACGTTGGCGTCGACCGCCATGCCGATGCTCAGGATGAATCCAGCGATACCCGGCAGCGTCAGTGTGACGGGAATCAGGGCATACACCGCAAGGTTGAACAAGGCGTAGAGGCTGAGGGCCATCACAGCGACAGCGCCAGCCAACCGGTAGATCAGCAACATGAAAATGCCGACCAGCACAAGTCCTGAAAGAGCGGCGATCAGGCTGCGACGAACGTTCTCCGCACCAAGAGACGGCCCGATCGTGCGCACTTCAAGGATTTCAACGGGCAAGGGCAGCGAACCACCCCGCAGCTGAACCTCGAGGTCCCTGGCATCTTCGGCCGTGAAGTTTCCGGAGATCGAGGCGGTGCCTCCTGAAATTCCAGCGGCTTTGTACTGGGGACCAACACTGGCTTCACTGATGAGTTCTCCATCGAGAACGATGCCGAGCAGTCGTCCAGTGCCGGCGATCGACTGGGTGAGCTCAGCGAATTTCTCACCACCCTCGGCGTTGAAATTCAGTGTCACCTCCCAGCCAGAGCCGTTCTGTTGCTGCTGACGACCAGCACTGATGAGTTGTTTGCCCGTGAAGGCCGTGGGGTCAAATCGATCAAGAATTTCCTGATTGGTACGCGCCAACAGCTGCTCTAGTTGCTCCGTCTCCGTCTTGGCCGTTCCGTCAAGACCTAATTCTTTTTGACGTCTCGCAAGCTCCTCCTGCTCGACGGGATCAATCTCGGACTGATCTTCGCCTAAGCGCGTGGCCAGCACACTGAGCAGCTGGGCTTTCAGCTGCCGCAAGCTCTGGACTTCCTCCTGCGTCCCTTCCTGCTGCGCCCTGAACTCAAGCAGAGCCGTACTGCCGAGAACATCAGCCGCCCGGGTCGGATCGGTGACGCCGGGAAGCTGGAGCACAAGCTGGTCATCACCGACGGTCTGCAGGGTGGATTCAGCGACACCGAGACCGTTAACACGGCGATCGAGCACCGCCTTAACCGCTTCCATTTGCTCTGCGCCAATGGTGGTGATCTCTCCGGCCGGTTGGACCTCGAGAGTGAGCTGACTGCCCCCACGCAAATCAAGTCCTAACTGCAGAGGGAAACTGGACAGAACTGCTGCTGCCGCGATGGCAAGCGCAAGGATGAGGGCGAACCAGCCCTGTTGGCGGGCCATCAATCAGAGCCCCTGACGAACAATGGTCTGCGCCGCTTCGACAATTTGATGCGGCTGAATGATGGTCAGATTCTCAAGGTTGCCGTTGTAGGGAGTGGGGATGTCCTGGCTGGACAGCCTGATCGGCCGGGCATCGAGATCATCGAAGCAATGCTCGGTGATCAGAGCGATGAGCTCTGCACCGATGCCACCGGTCTTCATGCACTCCTCCACCACGATCACCTTGTGGGTCTTGCGGATCGAGCGAGCAACGGTCTCCATATCAAATGGCTTGAGACTGATCAAATCGATCAGTTCGGCGTTGATGCCATCCTCCTCGAGCTGGTCCACAGCCTTGAGACAGTGATGACGCATCCTTGAGTAGGTCAGGATTGTGATGTCACTGCCCTCCTTGACCAGATCCGCCTGATCGAGGGCACAGGTGTACTCGCCATCCGGCAGTTCTTCCGTGAGGTTGTAGAGCAGCACGTGCTCGAAAAAGAGAACCGGATTGTTGTCGCGGATGGCAGCCTTCATGAGGCCCTTCGCGTTGGTCGGCGTGCTGCAGGCCACGATCTTGATGCCGGGCACGGCATGGAAATAAGCCTCGAGCCTCTGACTGTGTTCGGCTCCCAGCTGTCGGCCGACTCCGCCTGGCCCCCGCACCACCGTTGGGATGGTGAAATTGCCACCGCTGGTGTAGCGCAGCATCCCCATGTTGTTAGAGATCTGATTGAAGGCCAGCAGCAGAAATCCCATGTTCATGCCTTCCACGATCGGCCTCAGGCCAGTCATCGCGGCACCTACTGCCATGCCGGTGAAACTGTTCTCGGCAATCGGAGTGTCGAGGACCCTCAGTTCACCGTATTTCTCGTAGAGATCCTTGGTGACTTTGTAGGAGCCGCCGTAATGGCCAACGTCCTCTCCCATCACACAGACATGGGGATCACGGGCCATTTCCTCATCGATGGCTTCGCGAAGTGCGTTGAAGAGAAGCGTCCCTGCCACGGCGTTGCTGCAATCCCGGCCATGCCGGCGTCAGCGGCCAAGCTATCTCAGTCCAGGTGTGTTCAGCCCCCGGCAGCAAAGGTAGCCAAGAGCAGCACTGAAAGAAGCAGTCCTGGAGACAGCAGCAGCACCAACTGACCGAGATCGTGGGGGGTCATGGCTGCAGAAGCTCTGCGCCGAGGCTAGGCAGCGTCCAGCTTGTCTTTCATGAAAAGACTGCGAAGAAACACCAAGAACAAACCAATCCCGATGAAGGCAAAGCTGAATGTGGCCAGAAAACACATGCCAATGAACAGAGTCTTCATGGCAGACGCGATGTTCTGGGCTGTAGTGCTGCTGAAATTCGAAGAGTGAGTCGACAGATAAATCACGACTTTTTTGCTCAGGCCGAAACTCAACCAGGCCAGAACAAGACTGGTAACGGATCCGGAAAAGAAACTGAGTGGTCCTTTACGGGGCTTCGCTGAGGCTTTGTTGCTGTCACTCATGCAGCCAGCTTGACGCCGTGGGGGAGCAGTGAGCAACTCCAGGACTGCAAACCTTCTGCCAGAAACAGCTCGGTCGTTCGCTGACGGGCTTGTTCAGCCGCATCGAAGTTGGGGAACAGAGCAAAGCAACTCGGTCCTGAACCACTCATGGCCACCCGCAACTGCCCCGGCAATGATTCCAGGAGCGCCAGCGCCTTCCGCACCGAGCTGTTCTGAGGAGCCACCACGGCCTGAAGGTCGTTGCGCAAGGGCGGAGCAGATTCCGCTCGAAGAGGATGCAACCACGCAGAGGTGCGAAGTGCCTGACGACGCTGCTCAAAAGCAGACTCACCGTCGAGATAGTGATTGAAACGCTGCCGCTTGGATTCGCCATAGGCCCACGGCGTCGACACGCTGATGGATGGATCCTTCACCAGCAAGACGCCCAGCGGCGCAGTCACATCAGGCAGAACTTCAAGCCGCTCGCCGCGTCCGAAACAGAGCTGGGTGCCGCCGGCCACACAGAAGGGCATGTCGGATCCGAGATCAGCAGCAAACGTCTCGAGCTGAGAGGCGCCCAAACCAAGGCCCCACAGCGTGTTCAGGCCAACCAGTGCTGCTGCCCCATCGCTGGAGCCTCCTGCAAGACCGGCGCCGATCGGAATCCGCTTGCGGAGATGCATCCGTGCACCCAACTCCCCGAATCCGGATCGCTCACGCAGCAGCCTGGCCGCCCGCATGATCAGGTTGTCGTCTCCGCAACTGAGTTCTGGCTGATCACAGCTGAGAGAAAGAGTCCCGTCTGCGGTGTTCTCGCAATCGAGCTGATCGGCGAGATCAATGCTTTGCATCACCATGGCGAGTTCATGGAACCCGTCGTTGCGCAGGCCAAGCACCTCGAGATGCAGATTGATCTTGGCCGGAGCGCTGACGCAAACCGGAGCCGTCATGAACAGAACGCAGCGCAGTTGGCCGGACTCCGACCGGAATCAGGAGGCTAAACCACAGCCATAGCCCAGTTTTTACAGGGGATCGAAGGCCCAATATCTAGAGATTGCTCAGCCACGACACGCACAAACATCGATCCGTCTAAGGCAGCTCACTCGGATGTTTCCGCCTGACTCAATCCCCTGGCCAGGGCCACCCAGTTTTCCGGTGCCACCTCCTGAGGCCTCTGCTGCAGATCAATCCCAGCCTGCTGTGCCAGCTCCTGGAGCTGATCAGGAGGTTTGACACCGGCAAGCGTGTTTCGCAACATCTTGCGTCGAGCAAGAAAGGCCTGTTTAAGCAATCGTTCCACCCCACGGCAGATCTCGGGATCTGGGCGCTGATCCGCCGGCAAGGGGTCCAGCCTGATCACCTCGGACTGCACCTTCGGAGGAGGCTGAAAGCAACGCGGCGGCACAGAACAAACACTTTGACAACGGGCCAGAAGCTGCAAACGCACACTCAAAGCACTGAAACTGCTGTGTCCGGGACGGGCTCGAATGCGCTCTGCCACCTCTTTCTGGACGAGCAGGATGAGCCTTTCGTAGGGCGGATCAACAGGTCGATCCAGACGACCAATCAGCCGATCAAGCAAGGGCCCCGTGATGTTGTACGGAATATTGGCCACCACCTTGGAGGCCGGAGAACCGTCCGGAAGGGTCAGAGGAACCTCAAGAACATCGCCCTCACAGAGTGAAAACCGCGACTGAGCTCCGTATCGCTCGGTCAGACCTGACACCAGATCTCTATCCAGCTCGATCGCATGCACCAACGCGGCAGGGCTCTTCAGCAGTCGGTCGGTCAGGGCACCACGCCCTGGTCCCACCTCGAGAACACGGTCTCCTTGCTCGAGTGCTGCTGACTCGAGAATCCGATCCAGAACCCGTTCATCCCGCAGCCAGTGCTGACCAAACCGTTTGCGGGCCGTATGTCCTGCGAAGCTCATGTCATGCGGGCCATCGGTTCACTGTGCACCAGCGCATAGGGCGCGGAACGCGATGATTGTGGTGTTTAGGTCTGGCGGGTTGATGAACAGATCTGCGCTGCTGATCTGCATCGCCGGCCCCTCCGCAGCAGGCAAGACTTACTTCAGTGAGGAGCTGAAAACGTCGCTCGCTCATAGCGGGATTGCTGCTGTGGTGATCGGCTCCGATGATTACTACCGCGAGCACTGGACTCCGGATTCGATCTACGGATTCGACACGATCGATGCAATCGATCGCGAAGCGCTGATCACAGACGTGCAGTCCATGAAAGATCGTCGACTTCAGCATCGACGCCGTTACGACATGAGCACCAGGGACGTCAGCTGGGAATCTTTCAACGAAATCTGGGATGTTGTGCTGCTGGAGGGGGCATTCGGCCCCCAACTATTGATGGATCAGCTCCATCCTGATCTTTTGATTTATCTGAGCGCATCCCTGCCGATCAGAGTGATTCGCCGACTGCGCCGTGACGTGTCCGAACGTCAGCGAACCCCCCTGTCGGTCTTGCGTCAGTCAGTGATGCAGATGCTGCCGGGAGAGCGGAGGTTCATCCATCCACTGAGACGTTCGGCTGATCTGGTGATTCGCGATCTTCCAACGGGTCTTCCACTAGCTGTGAAACGAATTGAAGGTCTGATCAAGACATCCGTAGCTCCGGGACCCTGATCCAGCGCACAGGCCTGGAGCTGGGTGGCAACGGCACAAGCGCAAGCACCAGCTCGAGATGCCCCTGATCACACCAGGGGTGACATGACTGCCAGCAGGCAAGCGTTCGGGCCAAGCGTCTGCGTTTTACAGGATCGAAAGCTTTCACACCCCAGCCATCAAGACCACATCGACGCCTGGCCTTGACCTCCACCAGCAGCAGACGGAGACCTGAGCGACCCGATTTGATCATCATCAGATCAAGCTCCCCGTAACGACAGCTCCAGCGCTCAGCCAGGCAACGCCACCCCCGGCCTTTCAACAGATTCAGGGCACGCCGCTCGGCCCAGCGACCGGGATCGCTCTTGGCATCAATGGTCCACAAGATCAGCTCCCTGCATTCACGGAGCATTCCCCTGAGCTAGGAATCAGGCCCCCTAGGCTTCGGTGACGCTCTTCATCCGCTGATGCAACGACATCTGCTGGCCTCCCTGCTTGCTCTCCTTCTTTTAGTGGGCTTGCCTCCTCAGCCGGTGCAGGCTGCAATGGATTACGCCAAACAGGTGTTGATCGGCGCTGATTTCTCCAACCGGGAGATGCAGGGGGTGACCTTCAACCTCACCAACCTGCGTGAAGCTGATCTGTCTGGCAGCGACCTGCAGGGCGCCAGCCTCTATGGAGCCAAGCTTCAAGACGCCAACCTCACAGGAGCCAACCTGCGCGACGCAACGCTGGATTCAGCGGTGCTGGATGGCACCAACCTCACGGATGCCGTTCTCGAAGATGCTTTTGCCTTCAATACCCGGTTCATCAACGTGACGATCACCGGTGCCGATTTCACCAACGTGCCTTTTCGCGGGGACGCACTGAAAACACTCTGTGCCGCCGCCGACGGCACCAATCCAGTAACGGGCCGCGAGACACGCGACACCCTTGGCTGCTCATGAGCTTCGATCCTCGCAGCCTGGAACGGCTCAGACAACTGGGACGCCAGCTCCCTGAGGCCATCCCTGCACCGGCAACCGACACGAAACGCGCCGCCAAAGACAGCCGGCCTCGCCACAAGGTGGAGACCGAGCAAGACCCCAAAGCTCTGTTTCATGAACTGATGCAGGTGAGCCAGGACGGCACCGTTCCTGAACATCTGATGGCGCGATTGCGGGATGCGGAAGAGCGGGTCGACAGCGAGCGACGCCAGAAGCTCAATGCCCCATCACCATCAACGCTGGATTCTCCTACCACCCAGACAGCCTTCTCGAACCGTTCGATGGGCAAAGGCAAGAACACACGACCTCAGCGCCGTGATGTGGCACCCGGCAGTGAGGAGGACAGTCTCTACGTGGCTTTCGGACAGATGTTTCTTGAGGAACAAGACGACGAGACGGATTGAAGCCGCTAAGCCATGAACAATTCCCGTTGCCGCATCATTGCGGTCGGAAAAGTACGCAAGCGGTGGGTTCAGGAAGGTGTGGACCTTTATCTCAAACGCCTTCCTGGCCTGGGCATTACCGAACTGCGTGACAGCAACCCTAAAAAGGAGGCCGAGGCGATCCGTCAGGCCCTGCGTACCGATGAATATCCGGTGCTGCTGATGGAACAGGGCCTCACCCTGACCTCGGTGGACTTTGCTGATCGTTTACGGGACTTGGGTTCTGAGCGTCTGGCCTTCGTGATCGGAGGCGCTGACGGCTTCACCGATGCATTCAAAAGCACAGCTCGCTGGCAGCTGAGTCTTTCACCTCTGACCTTTCCCCATGAGCTGGCTCGATTGCTCTTGCTCGAGCAGCTCTACAGAGCGCAGGCGATCCTGCAAGGGAGTCCCTATCACCGGGCCTGATGTCCAGTGCAAAGGCGAGCGTTCAGGAGGAACGGCAATTACCCCCCCGCTGCGACTAGCGCCTCGGCCCAGGCATCACAGCACACCCACCACTGGAGATATCCGAGCTGATGCACATGGGGCAACAGCTCAAGCATCATCGCCGCAGCTGCTGTCGTAGCCGGATCAGGCTGCGTCCGGGCCAGGCGATAGTTCGCACAAAAAGCGCCGAAGGTCCCTTTGCGCACCCCCCGCTGACGTTCCAGATGCTCCTGCAGCACAGCGTCGCTGCGATGGCTACTCATGGCTGTCTGTGCAGCTGATGCGCCGAAATCCTGAGCACCCGGCAACAGATCCTCACCGGTGAATCCGCACACCTCACCTGAGGCCAAGGCCTCTTGATTGTCATCATCAAAGCCCTGAACCTCCTCATCGCCACGCTTGGCCATCTCCTCTAGGCAGATCTCAGCGATGTCTTGGTCGCGCCAGTCGAACAGGTCACCAACGCCGTTGGAACGCACAATGTCGACCATCTGACGCCGCAGCATGCGATTGCAGGCTTCAGCCTGTAATCGGTCTTGATCCGTTATCAAGGATCTGCGAAGGGCCCATTCCGCGTTCAGAAAAAACGCCGAAGTGGTCCCTTTTCGATGGCCGTTAGCACTGTGTTGCGACGTCCCCATGATCTGTTCAGGGGTCACACAGCGATCGTTTGTCATGGCTGTGATCAAGAGCGATCACATTCATCTTCATCAGCTTTGGCTGTTCGACACGGATCGGCGAGAGATCTGCAACAACTGCGCCATCAGCACGCATGCCATAAGTATTACCCCCAGCCAGAGCACGCTCTGCAAGCCCGTCAATGCCATCGAGCTCGTTCCCATCGAGAAGATCACAAAACCAAGGCCATTGAGCGTCGTCAATGTTGCCCAGCAACGCCTCTGCAACTCGGCCGGCACCAAGTCAGGCAGTCGATCGAGCGTGAGCGATGAGGTCATGATCGACCACCAACCGATCAAAAAAGCAGATAACAACAGCAGTTGCGGCGTGCGCGCCAGCGCATAGATCCAGGCCCCCAACCCACCAAGCATGGCCACCGCCGGAAGCAACAGTGCCGTTGGCCAAGTCCTAGGCAAAACCAGCAACAACAATGACGCCATCAAGCCGCCAAGTCCCATGGTGGAGAAGGAGGCACTACTCATCGATGCATCCAGGCCGATGCGGTTCGAGGCCACGATCGGCTCATACAGCGCCATGGGCACCTGGGCCGCTCCCGTGAGAGCAAACGCGCAGGTGAGAGCAATCAACGGAAACCAACAAATTGATTTCACACCGCTGTCAGCAATTGCCACCTGCTGTTCTTCTCCACTCTGTTCATTAGCGCGCAAACGGCGATGCCCCCGGTCGATCAGCCATAGGGTTGGGAGGGACAGCACAGTGGCGAAGCAAGCCAGCACTAACCAAGCGCCTGCCGCCGAACTCGGAGCCAGCCAGGCCACCGCACTAGCTCCCAGCAGAGCCACCAGTGCACCACCTCCCAACACCGTGGCGACAGCCTGGCGTTGATGACGAGCGGGAACTCCCGCGATAGCCAGGCCTGGCAGACCGCTCATCAGATGTCCAGCACCCCAGCCGGCCAACACCCTCAGACCACCTTCACCGAGTTGGCCACTCTGCACAGCCCCCAACCAGAGGCAAAGCACTCCGACCGCCAATGCCAGCCGCAAGCTACGCAGCAACTGGGCCTTACCCTTCAGTTGCGCCTGATGCACACAGCCCAACAGGTAACCCACCATGTTGAGTGCAGCGAGTTCACCAAGATCGGCCTGGGATATCCATTCCTGCACGACCATTTCTCGACCGATCACACCGAAGTCGGATCGGATCAATCCCAGGCCGATGCCCAGTCCGCATGCTCCTGCCAGCACCCTGAGCCGATGAGGTTCTTGTGGCTGAAATGGCACTGGTGAGCCTTCAGAGGACGGAGACATCACCACTGATCAGGCCGGCCAAGCGCTGAGCGCGACAGCTTCGAACTTGGCGATGCTCATGGTCCAGGCCCGCCCGCACATGGCTTGAAGACTCACCTGAAAAGCCTCGGTGTCGCCGCTGTTGAGCCAGTCGGCTTTGAGCCTGGGGAGGTCCTCCGGTAGACACTCCATTGGCAACTCCACCAGCAGCAGACTCTCGACGCCGCAAGCCCGACGCAAGGGGCCGTTATCACTGCGCTGCCACAGCCTCAGCAGCAACTCCAGAGCCAGGGAATGGGCCACCTGCGTGGGTGGCTCCTCCATGGCGGTTTGTGCACTCAAGGAACGCCCGGCAAGCGGCAGAGCCCTCTTCCCCTCCTGCTCGATCAAAGCGAGGGCAACGAGATAGGGAGCAGCAGCCATCACGACAACCTCAGTGAACACATCCTCTCCGGTCAAGGCCGCAGTGGCGCCGAATCCGGATCATGGCTGAACTGAATGTGCGCAGACAACCTGTCATTCATGACAGCATCAGCTCAGGAGCCAAGGACAGTCCTCTGCTTCGGCGACTCCAACACCTGGGGATTCAACCCCGACGGTGGTGGGCGACTGCCCCACGACACGCGCTGGCCGAATCAGTTGGAGCAGCAGCTGAACCGGCGCGCGTCCGGCCCTGCCTGGCGCACGATTGAGGACGGTCTCAATTCCCGCACCTGGCTGCTCGACGATCCCATCGGTGCCGCCCGGTATGGCGCGCAGTACAGCTGCAGCGGGCGCTCAGGCCTGATGACCTCTCTGCACAGCCACAAACCGATCGACGTGGTGATCCTGGCGCTGGGCTGCAACGACTGCAAGAACTACCTCAACCTGTCCGCCGAGCAGATCGCCGACGGCGCCCGCATCCTGATTCACGACATCCGCAGCGCACTCAACTGTGGCCCACGTGAGCGGCCCGACCAGCCCCCCTGCATTGTTCTGATGACCCCGCCATTGGTGATGATCACTTCGCAGTCGCTGAACTGGGGATTCGCGGGAGCTGACACGAAATCCCAGGCATTAGGCAACCGCTATCTCCAACTCGCCGCTGAACTGGAGGTGCTCGCTTTTGATGTTCAGCCTGTGGCCACTGCCTCATCCCTGGATGGCATCCATTTCGACAGCCAGGCCCAGTCGGCGATCGCTACAGGCCTGGCCGATCTCATCGCCCAAACCTGAACACCAAACACAACCAGCAGCCGCAACAGAACACCTGTACTATTTTGTGCGTATTGGTCTGTTGAGCCCCTTGCAATGGAGATCGATCGCTCCTTTCTCCAACCACCACAACCCCTACGCCCCCAGAGAACGCCAAGGCAGCTGCCAATGGCGGAAGCGCGAGTGGCAGCAGGCTTTCCCTCTCCGGCAGAGGACTACGTGGACGTGGGGATCGACCTCAACGACCAACTGATCCGTCATCCCACCAGCACCTTCTTCCTGCGTGTCAGCGGCGACTCCATGACCGGCGCCGGCATTCATGACGGCGACCTTCTGGTCGTGGACCGCAGCCTGAACCCCTGCCCCGGACGAGTGGTGGTGGCCGTTCTCGACGGCGACTTCACCCTCAAGCGCCTGATGCGCCATCAGGGCCGGCTGCGCCTGGAAGCGGCCAATCCCAGCTATCCACCTCTCGATCTGCAGTCGTGCGACGACGTGCAGATCTGGGGGGTCGCCATCCATGTGATTCACCCCCTCTGAACGCCATGGCTCAGGTCACTGCCCTCATCGACGCCAACAACTTCTATGCCTCCTGCGAGCAAAGCCTCGATCCAGCCCTGATTGGCCGCCCCGTGGTGGTGCTTTCCAACAACGACGGCTGCATCGTGGCCCGCAGCGCGGAGGCCCGTGCGCTTGGCATTGCCATGGGCACGCCGTATTTCAAGGCCAAGCAGACGCTGGAACGGTGCGGAGTGGCGGTGCGCAGTTCCAACTACGCCCTCTACGCCGACATGAGCCAGCGGCTGATGAGCCTGCTGGAAAGTCAGGTGGAGGAACTGGAGGTGTATTCCATCGATGAAGCGTTCGCTCGCATCAGTCGTCCGCCGACGGCGGATCTGCTGCCCTGGGGGCGACAGCTGCGTGCCCTAGTGCGTCGCAATCTGGGGCTGCCGATCGCCATCGGCCTGGGGAGCAGCAAAGGCCAGGCGAAGCTGGCGAACCGTCTGGCCAAGGTGGAGGCAACCCATGCAGGCCTATTCGACCTTGGACACTGCAGCCATCGGGACCGCTGGCTAGAAACGATCGACATCGAAGATGTCTGGGGGATCGGCCGCAAACTGGCCTACTGGTGCCGATTGCGTGGTGTGCGCAACGCCCGGGAACTGCGGGATATGGCCAGCGGACCACTGCGGGCCAAGGCGGGTGTGGTCGGCCTACGACTACAGAGGGAACTCCAGGGACATGCCTGTCTTCCCCTCGACCTGGCCCCATCTCCGAAGCAGGAAACCTGTGTCAGCAGAAGTTTCAGTCGACCGATCACCTCCCTGGTGGAGCTGAGAGAAGCCGTGGCGACCTACGTGGTACGCGCCGCGGAAAAGCTGCGCAAACAGCATCAACGCGCTGCATCCCTGAGTGTTTACACCCGCACCAGCCCATTCGTACCGGCCTTCTACAGCCGCAGCGCCAGCACTCATCTGGACCTCCCCAGCAACGACACCCAGACGCTGCTAAGGGCAGCTTTGCCACTGGTGGAACGGATCTTCCAGCCACACCGTCAGCTCGCCAAGGCCGGCGTACTGATGGAGCATCTGCAGGACACAGAGCAACTGCAGCACCACTTACTGGTGCCGTGCAGTGCAGCGAACCTGCAACGGCGGGACACCCTGATGAACACCATCGATGGCCTCAACCGCCGCTATGGACGAGGCACCGTGCAGTGGGCAGCCTGCGGCCTGCATTCCGGCTGGTCCATGCGACGGGAACGCTTGGGCCGGGCAGCCACTACACGACTGAGTGATGTGCCGGTGGTCAAGACCTGAACAGCAGATACGGGCTTTTATGAAAAAATCTGGCTTCTATCGACGAAAAGGTTGTGTTGCGGCGAATCCCGATCATTGCTGCGGGACTTGTCCTGCTGGGACCCCAATCGACTTTCGCCGAGCAGGTCACCCTCAAGCTGAGCAACGGCGACACCCTGCACGGAGAACTCATCCCATCCGAAAGCACAGACACCACAACGGTGCTGCAGCACCCGGTGCTGGGAAGGCTGAGCATCCCGAAAACGGCACTGATGCCCGAACCCAAGCCGAAGCCATGGAAGCTGAGTCTCTCCAGCGGAATCACGGGATCCAACACCGACAACGATCTCTCCGCCGGGGGAACAGCGCAGCTCGACACCAGCTACAGCGCAGGCGCCAACAAGGTGTCGTTGAAAGTGAATGCCCAGTATGAGGTCTCCCGTGACGAGGGAGAGAGCGGCAATACAACAGACACGAATGAGGGCGATGCTGAGCTCCGCTACATCCGCAGCCTGAACAGCCGCCTGCACGCCTATGCAGGTGCGCGTTTCAATTACGACACGCTGAACTTCACCGGTACCGATGTTTTTGAAAGCTCAATTGGTCTTGGCTATGACCTGATCAAGACTCCAAAAACACGACTCACCGTGTCCCTCGGTCCCTCGATCGAGACGATCTGGGGAGGGGATGGCTGCAAAGCAGATCCGGTCTGCGGCGAGTCATTCGCAGCATCAACGGCCAGAGCAGAACTGGAGTGGAAACCCAGCTCAGCCGCCAGCCTCACGCTGACCAACACCTATACCGGGGCTTATGTCAACGGGATCTCAACCAACAACATCTTTTCCATCGCGCTGAAGGTCTTCCCCATGAACAATCAGCGCCTGTTCACATCCCTGAACGGTCAGACGATCTACAACGAACTGCGCAGTCCGAAAGTGAACAACAGCATCTCGATGCAGGTGGGCGTGAAGCTGGATTGAGGATGAGCGAACATCATTGAGGCGACTCCGGCCAGATGGTGATGCATTGCGGGTCTCTCGAGAGTGCAGCGGATTTTGCCCGCTCTGTTTCTTCTGGGTCGAGGTAGTGCGCTGTAAGTAGCAACATCAGACGCTTCAGAGCCTTCCTTCCCTGATCGGGAGTGAGCCACCCCAATCCGTAGTAAGTGCAAGTGGCATCAAGCCATCCCTTGGCTTCGCCCTGCAGTCTGAGCTCCAGATCATCCATGGCCGGAATGGCCATCACCGGAGAACTGAAAAGACAGGAAGCAGCAGCGAAAGCAATGAAAAAACGATGCACTGAACAACAACAGCTCGCAACATCCTGACGCCTCAGCCCAACATGCTCTCAAATGGGTACACACAAGACTCCGTATTGCACTAAATAACAGTGGCGGAACAAGCCAAAAAACTGAGCTTCAGAGAAACTGATCTGTAACCAATTGATCAACCCATCTGTTCAAGTTCGCGACCGCGGGTTTCTCGCAGCGCGATCAAAACATAGATGAATGAGATCAAACTAAACACAGCAAAACAGGCGAATGGAAACGATGGTCCTGCGTGCTTGAGCCAGAGAGGAAAGCTCAAAGAAATCAGAATCGTGGCCAACCACTTGGCGGTGACTGAAACACCGAGGGCTGTCTCACGAATGCGGTTGCTGAACAACTCACCAAGCAGAATCCAAAGCACGGGCCCCCAAGAACAACCGAAAGCCAACACAAACAGATTTACTGCAATCATCACCACAACAGCTGAAGAACCGCCGAGCGGATCAGGAACCTGTGGCATCCCAAGACCTCTCAGCCCGATAGACAGTGCCATCAGGCTCAACGTCATCCCTGCGGAACCGATCAAAAGAAGTAATTTGCGGCCAAGTCGATCCACAAGCATGACCGTGATCAACGTGGCAAGCAAATTGACGGCTGCTGTCACCACACTCCATCCGAGACTGACTTCTGGAGAAAAGCCAATGGATTGCCAGATCAGAGTTGAGTAATAAAAAACGGCATTGATGCCATTGAACTGCTGAAAACAGGCCAGCACGATTCCACTCCACACAACCGGCAAAGCCAACACCTGCCAGAAGCCCAAGGCTCCTGCTCGCTGAGAATCTTTCACCGCAAATGAATCCTGAACCTGCTGCACCAGATGGTCAGGATTAGAGGCTCCGAAAACACTGAACACCCTGCGAGCCTGCTCCAGGCGACCTTCACGCACCAACACTCGGGGACTCTCAGAGACCCGCGGCAGCAGAAGCAGATAAAGCAGTGCGGGGAGCGAGCCAGAGAGCAGCATCCAGCGCCAAAGTTCCATCGATCCGAGACGCTGGACAGGATCAGCACCAGGCACAGCAAGAGCGAGCAACGCCTCGAACACCAGGGCGAGCAAAATTCCCAATCCAATGGCGCAATACATGACGCTGCCGATCCGGCCACGCATGCTTGCTGGTGCAATTTCAGTGAGATAGGCCGGAACCACAACGCTGGCAAGGCCAATGCCGATTCCAGCCAGCAGTCGCCACAGGAACAATGAGGGCATCGCGCTGCTGAACGCTGAGCCCACAAAAGAGCTGATGAAGGCCAACGCTGCCAACTGCATTCCTGGCACCCTGCCGATAAAAGCTGCCAACCGGGTACTGAACAGACCTGTGATCACAGCGCCGATCGGAGCAGCAGCAACCACGAGGCCAAGCTGTGCCGGAGTCAAACCCAGGCTGACGCGAAGCGGATCTGCTGCTCCGTTGACAATGACCTCGGAATAGCCAAGAAGGAAGCCTCCCAGTGCAGCGACCATCACAGGCCAAAGAATCGACAATGCAGCCACGGCCATGGGTCAGTCCCACTGGAGTTATCAAACTGATCGCAGAACGGACTTAAGACAACGATGTCGGACGGATTGAATCAACAATCAACGCACAAAATCTCTGCCTAAGCACCAGAAGCTAGACGAAGCGAAAACTTTGCATCTCAGTGATTTGCCGAATGGTGCAATGCAAAATTGCGCCGATATTCAAAGTGCATCAGCGGTTGGACTGGACGAACATCGAACCGAAAAAGCTGCTGAAGACCCGACGGGCTTTTAACCCATCACTCGATGCTCCTGTAGATCGCAACTCAATGGGGCAAGCCATGGCCCAGGATTCCTCCGGGCAGAAGCTTCGAACACTTTTTTCTTCTCAAATGATGGGTTGTTTGATGCAAAAACAAGCGAGTAAGGCCCTCTTGCCAACGGAAAGGACTTCCTCACTCGTGCAGAAGAGACAACAACAAAGCGCTTATGCCGTGAGCTGGAGGGATTGCTCGGCCAAAGCACGGAAAATCTCCTGTTTTTTGCACTCAAGGAAATCCTGCTCATTGGGATCGCCTCCAGGCCAGTTCCGCAGCGCGTCACAGGTTGTCTTGTATTCCAACCGGAGAGCGTTCAAGTCGTACGAAAAGGTGGCGACAGGCTCGTTCATGGGAAACACGAGAAGGTGGAGAAATTATTACAAGTCTTCATGCTCTCTTGACGTAGCAGCAGCAACAGTATCCACATTTCGCGAGAGACGTTAGTCAACAGCTGATCTGTTCGTGAGCTGCAGCTGTGCGGATATCTCGATCACGGACAACAACCGGATTGAGCGATGGTTTCTGGGTACTTCAATTGCTTGTTCTGATGACTTACGAAATCCGCAATTGGGCCGTGATCGCTGCGGCCATGGAAAAGCAAGGCGCCACTGACAGCCAGATGTATCGACGCGCCAAGGCGATGGCCAACGGCAACATTGACCCGATGCCGACAAGCTACCCGGCCGCCCCATACAGCATTTCGTTGGCCTGAAGGTTCACAGAAATGTCAATCATCGGGAGGCTGAACGATCAGACCTCCCTTTTTTGTTGCGCCTACACAACAGAATAGAGCTGGCCATGAGCACCTCACAATTCACTGAGATGCCAGTTGTGATCAAGTCCTCTGAGTTGAACAACTCAGTTCGCTTCATTGCGAAAGTCAACCGCCCACTGATTTGCGGGAAACCAGCAGAGACCAAATTCAATTTTGCTGCTGAATCGAGCTGCACGGAGGGGCCGACCTGGGTTACACCTGAAACAACCGCTTTTGGTGCTATGCCGTCAATCGACAAGAACGCAACGCAACAGAAGAAAGCCGAAGCGTCAAAACCACTGACTCTCCTGGCCCGTCCTGTGTATCCAGGCACACGCGGAACGCCCCACACCAACACCTGAAGAACGATCACTCAGCGAAAAAGCGTGGGCTCTGAAGGGCTGTTCTCTCCAGCCTTTCAGATTCCAACAGCGTGCACTAGATCCATGATTAAACGAGGACGTGTGGCGGCATGAACGAGATCAACACCACGGACTCCTGGATCCATATCGAACAATTCAGCCAAACTCACTCCTGGAGGCAAACCTGGATTTTTCTTGGCGGTGCGGTGGTGATGTTTGCTTTTGCGCTGCTCTACGAGATCGACAAAGACCTGAGTTGCAAGACTGATCAAGTTTCAATTCATCAATTGACTCACACAAACGCTGAACCTTCACAACGCATGCATATAGCAATCCATTCGGCATTCCTACTGGGATAGTCCTGATCTACAGGATTACATCTCTATGGCAATCGCAGACAGACATTGAACAGTCAAGAAAATAAAAATTAGCGATCAAAACCAGAAGCGGACGCCTGCAAAAAAGGAACTTCAACACAGTGGAATCAACATCTCTGAAACGAGTCTGAACCAATCAACCTCAGCCAAGCCAAGCTTGAGCCAGCCTTCGGCAACGGAGGATGTATCCAGAGACAGATTGTTTGTTTCCCCTGATTCGAACATGCAATGAAAATGACACGGCAGGGACTTTTGGCACAACCAACAGCAGTTACAGGCACTTAAGGTTTTCTCAATAATTGTTTTTGTCTCTTTTGCAGGGCACAAACTCACCACTGGGTCCTAGGCAGACGACTGCTGACCCTGTCAATCTCTACACCGAACGCCTGAATGGACGAATGGCCATGCTGGGGTTGGCCATAGGAATCACCGTGGAAGCACTGACCGGCAAAGGAATCCTCGATCAGGTGTTTGGTCTGTTCAGTTGACCCAATTGGGTTGAATTCCCGATGCTCAACGGCGGTGCATGAGCTACGACTGAAGGATGGGTACGTTGAGCATGACCGAACTCTTCAGCAAACCATCTGCACATCGTTATTCAGATGTCTTGATTCATCTTTCCGAATGGCTCGAGATGATCTGCATGCAGGCGCTTTTGACCTTGGCTTTGTGGCCGTTGAAATTGATGTACAAGCGTCCAAGGCCAGAAGAGTCATGGCCGGCCTGGCAAGCCAACCAGAAACTATGCCGGGTTGACAAGCGCTATTGCTGAGCGGAAATCAAAAGAGATCCCATCAACGGCACTTAAGTCATCACGGTTGAAGCTGATTCAATCGCTGACCAGAAGACACCACTCTTCTTTTCGCTGGAGGCCTGGCGTTAGCGCAAGGGGTAAGACTGAACTCACATCCAGGGCTGATCGGGTCAGCCTGGATCGGAACCGAACAGATCAGCAGCCAAGTGCAGGCAGCGGTCGACAGAACCCTATTGATCGAGCGAGATGGGAACACTGTCGACAGCACTGCGCTCCAGAGGTGGGCTTCACCAATGTCACCCGACTTGAGCAGCAAGTCATCACCTGAAAGAGGGATTCATCCATTCAAGGTGCAGGGCTTGAGTTGTCGTGAATTTCACAGCGTGCGGTCACAGCAGGTGCCCCCAACCCAGAAATATCACTGGTGAAAGCTCCGGTTGAACGGTCCAAGACGTTTGACAGATAAGACCTCGTATGGGGCAGCGTCTTCCCAAAACGAACTATTTCTTTTGTGAACGTAGCTGGATATTCCGTTCTGCTACGGAATGCAGGCTTGAAAATCCATGCTTTGCCACCCTCCTCATCGAGGGTGATTTCCCAGATGGTACGAGCAACTCCAGTCACATCACAGCGCAGAAAGACCTGATCAGCCCTGACGAAGTTGATGCATCCCTCCATTGCTGAAAGCGAAGCTGCAGCAAACAACCCGCCAACAGCAGAACCAACGACACACCGACCGAGACAGTCCATTCAGGGAAACAAGTTGGGGCAAGACTCTTTGATCAAGACACAAAACACATCCCCCCAGCGAGCGCTCGTGCACCCTGACGATCAGGAAAAATCCTGAACATCCTGAATAACCAAACCCTCAGCATGCAGCTGAATCGCCACTGCACTGGTGTTAAGAAACTGGAGGCGAGCCCCCATTTGGGGGATGAGCTTCGACAAAACCTGTCGTAGAAAGGAGGCACTGAAGAGGACTGCAAATGTCGACCTCAACCCCAACCTGCGCTTGTGAGCCCTGCGATTGCAGCATTACTGCTGATGCGGCTATCGAAAAAGACGGAAAGCTGTTCTGCTCTCAGCCTTGCGCTGATGGACATGCAGGTGGGGATCAATGCTGCACCAGCTGCGAGTGCTGTTAATTCCTTAACACACGCTTTGAACAAGCAAGTCCCCGCTCGATCGAGTGGGGTTTTTTGGATGCCAATAAAGACTGTGATCAACCCGCCCAAGAGCACTAATGGGCAAAAATCCTGTGTAGTTTCACATGGCGGCTAGAGACCATGGCCCGCTGAATTATCAATCCCAGGCGGCTTGGATGAGAACCGCTGCAATGTCTTGACTCTCAGCAAAGAACAAAGACAAAAATTTCACTAGCTGGCTAGCGCAACATTCCAGAGGACAAATAAAAACCAATAAAACCCTCAGTGATCTTTCTTTGTGTGCGCCAACTTCAGACTCGGCACGGGGGTCGAGCTGATGCTGCAATAATTGAAGAGACTTAAGACATTTCTGACAAGATTTAACAGATAAAACTGCAAATAAATCTGGTCATTCTCTTCTCAACTGCTCTCAATTGTGCCAGGTATTGAAGGTTGATTCATGAGCTTTTAGGGGTGATTGAAGCAATAAAAAGCCCCTGCGGTTGCAGGGGCTTTGAGTGTTTAGGCTGTCAACACTGCTTTATCCTGGTAAGTAGAACTGCTACTGACCTTTGCACTTTGAGACTTACACTAAAGAACATCCATTCCCACATAACTCCAAGAACACCTGTACTGCCCCCCGCAATCTCCGCCAGCCGCGCCTTCTAGCTCACCATCAGACGGGGTTTGGCGATGTGCTTTTAACTCTTCTGTGGTTATCGAGAAGCCTGCAGCTTTGGCAATGGCTACAACATCAGCTCCTTCTGCTTTGAGTTGTTCCTGCAGTGAAGTGTCTACTTGAACCTTGGCGATGAATGCCTTCAGTTGTTCTTCTGACATTGGTATCGGTAGTCTTTAGTGGTTATAGCAACGGTCTGCTGCAGTGCCTGTGACTAATATTTACTGCGCCCAATCGTGCCAGGTATTGAAGGCTGATTTATGGTCTTCTTGGGGTGATTGAAGAAATAAAACCCCCTGTCAATGCAGAGGCTTTGAGGGTGTAAGTTTTGAAGACGAGGGGAATACCAATGCTATACTCTCATCCCACACCACTGAGTTTACTCATCTCCTGCCAGTTAGCAAATAACCCTCCAGTTTTCTCAGCCATTTAGTTAGTTTTCTTCCAGCACTGACCTCCAGACACGCCTTCTAGTTCCTCTTCACTGAGTTCAGTAATCTTATCAGCAGTGAATTCGTGGCCATGTTCTTTAGCAATGCCTACAACATCTTCAGGTGACTTAGCTGCTTTTAGTTTCTCCTGAAGATTGGAATCACCTTTGACTTTGGAGAAAATGCCTTGAGTTGTTCTAGGGACATGGGTATCAGGTCTGTCAAGCAGTCATAGCAACGGTCTGCTGCAGAGGCTTTGGCTAATACTTACAGCGCTCAATCGTGCCAGGTATTGAAGGCTGATTGATGGTCTTTTTGGGCTGATTG